>JAHFDC010000091.1 GCA_023249205.1 Candidatus Methylomirabilota bacterium | reverse complement strand
GTCGATGTTCCACCAGAAGGCCCTGAACGACCTGCAGGAGCGGGCGCTCCAGGGCGCCGCGATCGCGGAGACGAAGCGGTTTCACGACGCATCCCTGGCCGTCGAGACCGGGAAGCAGAACCTCGACTATTCCTACAGGGCGATGGCGCTGGCACAGGGGAAGGCGGCCGCGTCCGGCAAGTCGGCGGAGGACCTCTCCAAGCGCGGGATCCGCCGGGTCGAGGAGCAGCGCATCGTCAACCAGGACACCGGGAAGCCAGAGACGCGCCTCGTCGGGAAGATTGCGGCGATCGCCAACGACAACGATCAGGGGAAGCAGACCGCCAGCCTGGTGCAGCACTACGACACCCTTCGCTCCGCCGCGGAGAACTTCCTCGTGGTCCAGAAAGAGGTGGGGCGCACCTACGAGTCCGTCGGCAGGAACTTCGGCGCCCTCTCGAGCCCCGATCAGGAGCGCGTCCGCGCGGCACACTCGGCCATGATCGACGCCGCGCTCGCCGTGAAGACCGACCTAGGAGCGGGCATCGGGACGCAGCAGACGGAGCGCGAGCTCGAGCGACTGAACGAGCAGTTCGGGAAGGGACCAGAGGGCGTGCTCCGGGCGAACCCGGCCAAGTTCGTCGAGACGACGATGAGCTCCATGAAGGGTGCGGTCAATCGGGCCGTCGCCCAGCACACGAACTGGTCCGACGTCGCCGAGGGGAGGCCGTGGGATGACAAGCCGTTCGCGTGGGAGACCACGAAGGCCGCCGGACCGAGCAAGGACGAGGCCCTGAAGGAGCTACGTGACCAGGTCAGCCATGACTTCGTCGGCTACGCCACAGGGCAGCTACAAGGACCGGCGCGGGCGGCATACGAGGAGAAGACGGCTCGGGTGAAGGAGCTCGAGGGGGACATCGCGTCCTCGCAGGAGGATGAGGCCATGCGGCGCTCCACCGCGGAGTGGCAGCACCAGCAGCAGCTCCTCGGCAAGTCAACCGACCCGAACAAGGTCGCCCGCGAGGCGTTGCGGAGGATCCTCGGGAAGTGAGCGACCGGTTCAACAGCCTCGCCGCCGCCCTCCGCGACGCGGCCCTGGACTCCCTCCAGAAGACGGTGACCCTCCATGCGGAGGATGGGACCCCCGTCGTCAAGCTCTCCGGCGTGGGCGACCAGGACGTCATGTACCGGGACGGGCTGCTGACCATGACGCTCCCCGGCGGATACATCTCGGACATCCCGGCCGGTGAGGTGCAGCAGTGGCTCGGCCGCGGTGGACATCCGACCTCCCCGTCGGAATACGACGTCTATCGGGCATCGGAGCACCCCGGGGAGGCGTTCGGGCGGGCGGTCGCCTCTGGGGCCAGCCTGGGCCTCGTGGACCTCTTCGAGGGCGCCGCGGATCCGACGGGGGCCTACCACACGCGCCTCCTCCGCGAGGCCAACCCCGGGGCCACGATAGCCGGCGAGATCGGCGGAGGGCTCCTCGGGGCGCCCGGCCTGGTCGCAGGGGTCGCCGGCAGGGCGGCCAAGGTCCTGGGCCGGGCCGGGGTGGCGGCCGCCGAAGGCGCCGCCTACTCCCTCCAGCCGACGACCACGCACCTCGCCCTGTCCGACGACCACCTCACGGCGGAGTCCATCGCCTCCGCCTACGTGACCGGTGTCTTGCTCGGGGCTGGGACGGGGCTGGCCGCGGAGGGCTTGACCGCCGTGACGCGCCGCATCGCCAACCGGCTCAGGTCCATGTCCACCAAGATCGCCGCGGAGGATGCGAGCAAGGCCGCGATCGCGGAGCAGCCGGCGCTCGCCGGGAGCCCATCCGAGCGCATCGTCGTCCAGCGGACCCCAAAGTTCTCCGAGGCGCTCGGCGTGCCCCATGAGGTGCCGGCGGCCGGTGGACCCTCGGCGGAGATGCAGGCCATCATGGACCGGGCGCCAGAACCACGGGAATACCCCCCGGTGCCGCCTCCGGCCGGACCGCACCTCGATGAAGGGGACTTCCTGGAGCTCCAGGCGGCCCCGTCGGGCCAGAGGCCGGAGATGCTCCGCAGGCACCTCAGCCCAGAGGTGCCGATCGAACCCCTGCCGCGCGGTGGGACTCTGCAGGACTTCTCCGCGGAGAAGGAGGCCCTCCGCGCGAAGTACACAAACGCGCCCTACGCGGAGAAGCCTGCCGCCATCCGCCAGGGCCTGCCGACCGTCCACCTGACCCCGGAGGAACTCGCCGCCGGCCCAAAGCCGGCGCAGCAGTTCATCGACCGCGGCTTCGCCCTGGCGCCAGATGTTCCACGTGGAACACCTCGAGTCCCTGGTACCTCCGGGCCGGACACGTTGATCAGGAACATGAACGAAATCCGAGCGGAGGGTGGCGCAGCGGAGGCTGAGCGCCAGCGCGTGGCCGCCGAGGTGTGGGCTCGCCTCGATGCCAAGCGCGCGGCCGTCCCCGCCGAACCCCGTCCGGGCGCCCTCCCCGAGACGCCTGGGACATCACCCCCGCCCATGGGCGCCATACCGTCCACCGGCGGTCCGTCGGCGTCCCCGAGGGCTCCCCTGTCGGGGAAGCTCCTCGCCCAGGGCGGTGGCTTCATGGCCCGCCGCGCGGTGGCCCATGCCCTCGGGGGGGGGTCCATCGTATACCTCGGGATGTACGTCCTCTTCAAGCTCCTCCGGGGACAGGCCAAGAACATCCTCAACACGGCTGCCCTGGGCCTGTCGGGCGTGTCCGCCGCCTCCGCCGTGGCCCGGGGCCCGGCCAGCATGGCCGCTGCCGACGTCTTCGGGGCGTACCCGCTCACCGGGGACGACGACCACGACCGGCCAGACCCGAAGCCGATCAAGGTCACCGCCATCCAGGACGCCGCAGCTCAGCGCCTCCGGGAGTCCGCCCGCTACCTCTCGAACCGCGAGGCGTACGTGACGTCCCTGCATGGCCAGCTCGCGCCGATCGCCAACATCAACCCCATCCTCGCCGACCGGGTCGAGGCGACGCTCGTCAAGCGCATGGACTACCTCGCCAATGCTGCCCCCAGGCGCGCGGACATCGGCTCCCCGGCATTCGGCCGGGACACGTCTCTCATCTCCGACGCCCAGGCCAGGGAATGGGCCCAGAAGTTCGAGGCGGCGCATGACCCTAACGTCCTCGTCCGGCAGTTCCTCACGAACACGGTGACGCAGCCCACCGTCGATGCGGTGCGGAACATCTACCCGGCCTTCTACGACTACCTGCGGACGGTGGTCCTCGACCGGATCACCAAGCCCCGGGTGGCGGAGATCCCGAGGGCGCAGCGCCTATCCCTGGCCTCCATGTTCGATCTAGGCGAGGCGGCCGACAGCTCGCTCCGACCAGACTACGTGGACACCATGCAGACGCTGGCCTCGTCGCACGAGGGGCAGCCACCGGGGCCGGCCCAATCCAGCGCCCCCCCGTCGGCGCGGCACGGAGGGGACGTCAACGCCTTGGCCACGCCGGCCCAGAGGGTGACAGACTACTGAGAGGAGCACACCATGAGCGCGGTACTCGGGAAATTCACGTACTACCTGCCGGTCTTCTGCCGGCTCTCGGCGACCCTGGCGGCTGACTCCGTCCTCTGGGGGATGAGGTGTCCACCTGCCCAGTCCACCCAATCCACCCAGGACAAGGCCCGCAAGATCCGCATCCGGTGCCTCGAGCTTCACGCCTCGAATGACGTGACGGTCGCCGTAGGGAGTACGGGCAACTTCCAGCTCCGCCGGTTCTTCGGGTCCGACCTTACCACCCTCACGGACCTCCAGCCGTCTATCGCCAAGCAGGTGGGCACCGAGCCGAACTCCATCGTGACGAACGCGCGGGTGTCCGACGGGAGTGCCACCCTCACCGGCGGGATCAGCTCTGCCGACGTCTTCGCGTCGTTGGCCTGCCCACGCTCCAACGGCGGTTCTGGCCACGTGAGCATGGGGCGCCCGACGGGGTACGGCGACGCCTCGGGCGGTGATGACCGGTGGGGTATCATCACGCTGGGGCCGGGGGAGGGCATCTGGATCCGGAACGCCATCCTCGGCGTGATCGGTGACACCATCGCCGGCTACGTGGCATGGGAGGAGGGCACCCTGTGAGCATCTTCATTAAGAACACCGACGGGAAGCGAGACGCCATCCTCACGCTCCTCGTCGTCTCCTTCTTCATCCACGCTGCGTCGATCCTCTTCGGCGGGTCACAGCTCCCGCTCGGGATCATCGTCGCCAAGGCCGACGCCGGGATCATCGCGGCCTTTTTTGGGACCCTCCTCGCCGCTTACGTCGCGCGGCGGAACGGGTGGGGAAAGCCGAACGCCGGCGCGTGACTGCCGTCTTTCGCTACAGTCCGTGGATCCTCTTCGCCCTGGCCGCCGCCGCCGCCCTGTGGTTCCGCGCCTCCGCCGCATCCGCCGCCGGGGCCCGGGATGCCGCCATCGCGGAGAGGCGCACCCTCCAGCTCGCGCTGGACGTCGAGCGGGGCTCTACCAAAGCTGCAACTGATGCGGTGGCACGCCTGGTGGCGGACGCGGCCGACAGCGACCGGAGGACCGGCGCCGTGGTGGCCGACCTCCGGGCCCAGGCAGAGAAGTACCGCGCCATCCTCCGGGGATGCCAGAGCGACGACGCCGTGGCCCGCCGGGCCGGGCAGATGTTCCCATGAGAATCAATCTCCTGGATCACGGATGCCTTGACCAGGTCATGATATCGTGGGTGGTTCCCGGACGCATCAGATGGAGCGAGGGACACGAGTGGCCCAAGGTCCGGCTCATCGTCATCCGGCTTCAATACGGGATCTCCCCATGATCCGCCTGCTCCTCGCGACCATGCTGATGGCATGCGGGTCACGTCCATCTGTGGTGGATCATGTCATTACCGTCCCGGTGAAGATGCCTTGCGCGCGGGCAGCACCTCCGACCTTCACCCACGTGCCCGAGCCCCTGTGCTCCGGCGGCCGGTGCTCCTACGCCAAGCTCGACCTGGTCATCCTCGTC
>JAHFDC010000006.1 GCA_023249205.1 Candidatus Methylomirabilota bacterium | reverse complement strand
ATCCAGGAACAGGTCTCCCTGTTCTCGGAGCGCCCGTACCAGCTCCTCGACGTAGAACGGATTCCCCTCCGAGCGCCCCGCCACGGTCCGGCGCAGGCGCTCGCTCGCCGGGTAGGGTTCCACCTGGGCGTCTACCAGCGCGTGGATGTCTTCCGCCGAGAGCGCCTTCAGGGAGAGTTCCCGGACCCGAGCGAGTTCCAGGTTCCTGCCTGTCAGGGGGAGGCGGGAGGTCATCAGGAACATGAGAGGCAGGCCCCGGGCCTCGAGCGCGAGATGGCGGAGCAGCTCCTCTGAGGAGGGGTCCAGCCAGTGGACGTCCTCGATCACGAGGAGCCGGGCTGCCCGTCGGCACTCCTCCCTGACCCATGCCGTTACCGCCTGCCGGAGTCGGTCTCGCCGGTCATCCGGCTGGTTGGCCTGCCGTTGCGAGACGGCCTCGGACCCACTCCCCAAGATGGAGAGGATCTCGGGGGCGAGGGCCGCCAGGTCGGGCGAGAGATCCCACAGTCGGCGATGGAGCTGGTCGCGCGTAGCGGCGAGATCGGCCCCCGCGTCCATGCCGGCGAGTTGCCGGAGCAGTTGGCGGAACACGAAGTAGGCTGCGCCCCTCGCGTGGGAGAGCGCTGCACCCTCGATTCGGTCCGTTATGCCCAGGCTCCGCTGGAACTCATAGGCAAGGCGCGACTTTCCAATCCCCGGTTCCCCGACCAGGCAGACCGCCTCTCCCTGCCCTTTCACCGCCCGCTGCCAGCAGTCGCCGAGGGCGAGCAGCTCGGCCTCGCGGCCGCGAAACGGGGAGACCCCCCGCCGCAAGGAGGCCTCGAGGCGCGAGACGACCGTCCCCTCTCCTTCCAGCACATACGCTTCCACGGGATCCGCCAGGCCGCGCACCCGCATGGGTCCCAGCGGCCGGAAGCGGAAGTAGCCCTCCCCCAGGCGATAGGTCGGAGCGGCCACCAGGATCGTCCCGGGGTCGGCCGCCTGCTGCATCCGGGCAGCGAGGTTCGTGGTCAGCCCCTGCGCGGTGTAGTCCATCCGGAGGTCGTCGCCAATCGCCCCCACGACGACCGGGCCACTGTTGAGCCCGAGCCGCGCCCGAAGGGAGAGACCCTTGTCCCGTCGCAGGCCGGCGGCATACTCCTCAAACCCCCGCTGGATCTCCAGCGCTGCGTGGAGGGCCCGCCGGGCATGGTCCTCGTGGGCGATCGGCGCCCCGAAGAGCGCCATGATCCCGTCCCCGGTGAACTGGTTCACGGTCCCCTCCCAGCGATGGACGGCATCGAGCATGAGCTGGAAGGCGCCGTCCATGACCGCGTGAAACTCTTCAGGGTCCAGGGCGCCGGCGAGGTCGGTCGAGCCCTGGATGTCCACGAAGAGGACGGTGACCTCCTTCCGCTCGCCCCGGAGGGCCCGCCCCTCGGCGAGGATCCGCTTGGCCAGGTGCTGGGGGGTATAGGCGGCGGGGGCGCGGGAGTCAGGGGTCCGCTGGGGGGGAGGTGCGCTGAGCGCCGTTCCGCAGCCGTCGCAGAACCGGGCGCCGGGACGGGCGCCCTGACCGCAGGAGGGGCACCGCGCCTCGAGCGGGCGGCCGCAGGCATCGCAGAAGCGGGCGCCCTCCCGGTTGTCGTGGCCGCACGCCGGGCAGTGCATGGCGTCGCTCGCTCCTTGGGAACCCCGTGCCATCTCTGCGCGTCGCGGCGGTTGCGCGCGGTCCTCCCGGGTCTCTACTCCTCCTGGAGGCCTGCATTTACGGACTGGGTGAAAACCATGTTCATGGCCCAGTAGGCCGCGAAGCCAATGATCTCCTGCACCTCCTCCTTCGAAAAGCCGTGTTCGGCCATCTCCCGGAAGTCCTTCGGCTGGAGGTCGGCCGACTCGGTCGCGATCTTGAGGGCGTGGCGCACGAACAGGCGATCCCGTTCCTTCAGGGGGAGGGCTCCGGGGTCGGCGCAGATCGAGTCCAGCATCGCCTCGTCAAACCCGAGCTTGTTCAGTTGGGAGCGGGCGCCGGTGAAGCACCCCTGGCACCGCTTGGCGTGAGCGATGAGCATGACCGCCAGGTTCCGGGCATCCCAGGGGAACCGAGACTGGTAGCTCAAATTTTGAAATGCCGTGAATCTTCCCTCAATGATCTTCGGGGACCGACCGAAGACTTTCCAGGTGCGTGGAAGCGATTCGAGCCCCAACAGGCGCCGGTATTCCTCCAGCCTCTGCCGAACCTCTGGAGGGAGTTCCTCGTCGGCAGGGATATCGAAGAACGCCATGGCGTCACCCCCTCGGATTCACCGGCCTCCTTGGATGGAACAAACAGGGAATCTTGCTTGCCCGACGGTACCACGGACTCGCGGGGTGCCGCAATTCGGAGAACCCGTAGGCCATGTGGCCCAGGAGTTCCCCCATCGCTAGCGCCCCCCGAAGAGGGCCCCGACCGGCAACGAGAGGTGCAGGGCGCGGGCGAAGAGGAGGTAGAGGCCGGCGGTGAAGGCGAGGCTGTAGAGGAGGCCCCGGGGCCAGGGTCGCTCTCCGAGGACCGCCAGCGCCCCCAGAAAGAAGGCGAAGGTGGAGAGGCTATACCCGAGCCACTCCATGGTCAAGGCGTTGCCCAGCAGGAGGGCTACGAGGAGTGTCGGCCTGCCGAAGAGGGCGAGCCCGGTGCCGGCCGGCCGGGCCGCTTCTCCCGAGTGCGCGGGCGGGACGAGAAGCAGAAGGACGGCCAGGAGGAGAAGGGCCCCGCCCAGGAGGAGGGGAAAGGCGGAAGGGCCCAGCGGATCGGACATCGCGGGCGGGGTAATACGCCGGGCCCCGATGAGATAGGCGACGGCCCCGCCCAAAAGGACCAGGGCCGCCGCCCGATCGTGCGCGATCACTTCAAGAAACCCAGCTCCTTCAGGAGGGTCTCGCCCGCCTCCAGGTCCTGGGTCAGGAACCGGGCGTACTCGGCCCCGCCCATGGAGTACTCGAACCAGTTGTTGGCCTGCAGGGTCTTCCGCCAGGCATCGGTCTTCACCATCTTCCCAAGGGTGGTGACCCAGAAGTCGGTGGCCTCCTTCGAGATCCCCGGGGCCGCATAGAACCCCCGCCACAGGACGTAGGTCGCGTTCACCCCCTGCTCGATGGCGGTGGGGACGTCCTTCAGGCTCCCGCCCAAGCGCTTCTCCGAGAGGACCGCGAGGACCCGGACTTCACCCGCCTCCACCTGGCCCACGATCTCCGACACGTCGGGGGAGGCGGCCACCGTGTGCCCGCCGAGGAGGGAGGCCATCGCCTCCCCACCCCCCTGGTGCGGCACGTATTTCACCTTGGTGGGGTCCATCCCGGCCGCCTTGATGACCTTGGCGAACTTCACGTGATCCTGCCCGCCGGGAGCCGAGCCACCGGCCACGGAGACGTCGGCCGGGTTCTTCCGGTACGCGTCCAGCACGTCTTTCAGGCTCCTGAAGGGGGAGTCCTTCCGGACGACGATCGCGCCGTAGTCGGTGGCGACGGCCGCGACGGGGGTCACGTCCTTGTAGGTGTAGGGGACGCGCTTGAGGGCCAGGGTGAAGGTCAGGGACGGCGAGGCCGCGATCAAGAGGTGGCCGTCACCCTTTCGCTTCGTGATCACATGGGAGATGGCCACGGCCCCGCTGCCGCCGGGCATGTTCGTGACGGCGATGGCCTGGGTGACCAGTTTCTCCTCGGCCAGCACCTTGGCCGTGGAGCGAGAGGTCAAGTCCCAGCCGCCGCCGGGGTTGGCAGGGGCGATGATTTCGATGGCCTTTTCGGGGAAGCCCGCCGCCGCCGCGGGACCGGCCGGCGGGCCGGCGAGGATCGCTGCCGCCAGGACGCACAGGCCCACGCGGGAGATGGAATGCGTGCGCATCGGAGCCTCCTGTGGTGGACGAGAGCACCTTGGGGGATCAGATCAGGTGGAGCCGGATGGTAGCACCGGCCTCCGATGGGGCGCAAGGCTTTTCGCGGGCGGAGGTGGCTCAGGTCAGGAGGCGGAGGGCTCCCAGGTAGGCCAGCACACCCACCGCGACGGCGACGAAGAGGTTGCCGGTCCGGCGGGCCAGGCAGAAGGTGGCGAGGCCGCCCGCGAGGCGCGGGAGGAGGAGCGGGAAGTCTAGCGCCCCGCCCGTGAACAGGAGGCCCGGGATCGCCAAAGCCGTCAGGATAGCCAGAGGGACGTGTCGGAGCCAGCGTTCGGCCAGAGCAGGCAGGGGTCGGTCCTGGAGCGTGACGGTGAAGGCTGCGCGTGTCACGTAGGTGACGGCCGCCATCCCCAGGATGATCAGCGCGACCTCTACCCTCATCCTTTCTCCAGGGCGGCCCCCACCAGGCTTCCCCCAAGGCCGGCCGCGATGAGGTGGCTGTTGCCCGGCAGGAGGAGGACTCCGCCGATGCTGATGGCCGCCGCCGCCCCTAGCACGCCCCACGCCGGACGGCCTTGGAGGAAGAAGGTCAGGAGCGCGATGAAGACAGCGGTCACCGCGAAGTCGAGGCCGTAGCGCTCCGGGGGACCGATGAGGGCGCCGAGGCCAGCCCCGAGGCCGGTCCCGACGTTCCACCCGACGTACATGGCCAGGAAGCTCCCGAGGATGTATGGGGAGGAGAGCGGCTGGCGCTGTGCCCGGCCCATGACCAGGGCGTAGGTCTCGTCCGTGAGGCCGAAGGCGACCGCGGCCAGGAGGGGCCGCGAGACGCCCCGCAGCACTCGCGTGAGGGAGACCCCCATCAGGAGGTGCCGGAGGTTGATGGCCGCGGTGGTGGCGATGATCGTCGCGGGAGCGGCCGAGGCGGAGAGGAGGGGGAGGGCCGCGAACTGTGCCGACCCGGCGAAGACCAGGGCGGACATGAGGGAGGTCTCGGGGACGCTGAGGCCGGCCGTCCGGGCGACGACACCGAAGCCGATGGCAAGGGCGAAGGCGCCGAGAGCGAGCGGGAGGCTGTCCGCGGCCCCCTGGATCCACTCTCCGCGCGCTTTGGGAGCCCCGGTCATCGGCCCCCTTCCGGCGGCAGGGCCTCGGCGAGAAGTTCGGCCAGGTGGCGGACGCGGATGGGCTTGCCCTGCTTGTGCAGGGCGCCCCGCAGATGAAGGAGGCATCCCGGAGAGTCGAGGACCAGGAGGGAGGCCCCGGTGCGCTCGACGGCAGCAAGCTTCCGCTCCAGGACGTGCCCGGCCACCTCGGGGTAGTCGGCGGAGAAGTGTCCCCCGAACCCGCAGCACTCTCCGACCTCGTCCAGTTCCACCAGCCGGTAGGCGGGAAGCGTGTTCAGGAGGCGGCGGGGCGCATCCTTCAGTTTGAGGCGGCGGTAAGATGAGCAGGAATCGTGATAGGTGATGGGGGTAGCGCCTCCGTGCGGTGCCGGCTCCGCCGCCCCGAGACCGAGGACCTCCACGCAGAATTCGGCGAACTCCTTGGTGCGTGCGGCCAGACTCGCGGCCCGGGTCGCGCGGGCGGGGTCATCGCCCAGTAACTCCGGGAGGTACTTCCGGAGGGCGACTCCGCAGGCCGGCGTGGCCGTGAGGATGTAGTCGGCTCCGTGCCGCTCGAGGACATCGAGGGTCGCCCGCGCGGCGGCGACGGCGCCCGCCCGCGCCCCCTCGTAGTAGGCGGGTAGGCCGCAGCAGCCCTGCCCCTTCGGGTAACAGACCTCGACGCCGTGATGGCGCAGGACCTTGACGACCGCCTCCCCGATCTCCGGGTAGAGATAATCAATCAGGCAGGAACCGAAGAAGGCGACCCGGTGCCGGCGGGTGCCGCGGGCGGCCGCGACCTCGGGTAGCCGGTCACGGAGCGGGGGGCGTGCCACGACCGGGAGGGACCGGATGCTGGTCAGGCGGCTGAGCCGGCCGGGCATGTCCCGGATGAGAGCGCCCTCCCGTCCGGGCAGGAGCCGCTGGAGGATTCCCGCGGCGCGCATGGCGCGGTCGAACGCCCGGGGCTTCGGGAGGACGCGGGTCAGGAAGAAATGGCGAAGCCCGCGGGGCGGATCGTGTTTCTCCAGGCGCTCCCGGATCCGGAGGATCATCCGGGGCAGGTCAATCTTGGCCGGGCAGGCGTCCACGCACGCCCCGCAGAGCAGGCAGGCCTCCTGGGGGACGGCGGCATGCTCGAGGCCGTGGTGGAATGGCGTGATGTCCACGCCGATGACGGCCGTGTAGATGTGGCCGAAGACGTGGCCGCCCACCACGCGGTAGGTCGGGCAGACGTTGGCGCAGGAGGCGCAGCGGATACAGTAGAGGGCCTCCCGGAAGTCGGGGTCCTCACGCATCGCCCGGCGTCCGTTGTCCAGGAGGACGATGTGCATCTCGGGCTCGGGCGCGCCGGCGTATCCGGCCGGGCGCGGCAAGCGCGGGGCGCCCGTCTTCCCCGTGATGAACGTGGTATAGACGGTGATCCCCTGGGCCGTGGCCGCCTTGGACAGCAGGGTGAGGTGGTGCCCGGCCTCCTCGAGGGTGGGGACGAGCTTGTCGTAGCCGAGGAGGGCGACGTGCACCGGGGGGGCCGTGGTCACCAGGCGGCCGTTCCCCTCGTTGGTCACAATGACAATGGTCCCGGTCTCGGCCACCGCGATGTTGGCGCCGGAGATGCCCATCCCCGCCTCCAGGAACTTCTCCCGGAGTTCCGCTCGCAGCGTCGCGACGAGGGCGGGGATGTCGGGGGCGATCTGGCGGCCCAGGGCGGCCGTGAAGATGCCCGCCACCTCCTCCTTCGAGAGGTGGATGGCCGGCATGACGCTGTGGGAGGGGCGCTCCCCGGCCTGCTGGATAATCCACTCGGCGGCGTCCATCTCCAGCGGAGTGATCCCCCGCTGCTCGAGGTAGTGGTTCAGTTCGATCTCCTCCGACACCATGGACTTGGCCTTCACCGCCAACCGGACGCCGCGCCGGGTGGCCACCTCGGCGATGTAGGCGTTGGCCTCCTCCGCGGTTTTGGCCTCGAAGACGATGGCTCCCGCCTTCCGGGCGTTGGCGATGAACTCGGCCGCCAGCTCCGGCAGACGGGCGATCGCATCTTCCTTGGATGCCCGCAGGCGGGAGCGGGCCGCCTCGTAGTCGAGGACCGCCAGTGCCTCCGCCCGGGACTTCCGGTAGGCCGTCCCGAAGCGGGTGAGGGCACCCCGGATCCCGGGCTTGGCGAGCGCCTCGGCGGCCCGGCGGCGGAACTCGGCCTGCCGGCTCACGGTGGACCCTCTCCGGCGAATAGAACGATGTGCAATTCGCGCGGGCCGTGCACCCCGATCGTCAGGACCCGCTCGATGTCGGCCGTGCGGCTCGGCCCGGTCACCCAGGAGAGGTAGGAAGGGCGACCCGCCCGCTGGAGCCGGAGGATCCGGTCCCGAGTGACCAGCAGGCCGTCCTCCAGGCTCTCCACGATGGCCGTCTCCGGCAGCAGGGCGGCGTGCACCCCCGGGAGCATGGTGGTCAGGCGCGCATCGGGGGGATCAATGTGAACAATAACGGAGCCGGTCTCGGCCACGCCGCAGATAGCCCAGGAGATCCCCCACTCCGCGGTGAGGAGGCTTGCGGGGTCCCGCTCGGCGTCGGCGTTAGACAGACCCGGCGCGGCCCGGCCAAGTCCCTCGGCGAGCTTCGCATCCGCCGCAACGAGGCGCCGCGCCCCCCGGCCCTCCGCCAACTGGGTCACCAGCCGCAGCGCGGCATCCCGGGAGCCGGCCTCGTGGACGACCGTCCCCACCTTGCCGGCCGCCGCCGCGAAGCGGGCCCGCAGCGCCGGGGCGGCGCCGGCGGCACGCCGCCAGGCCTCCTCCAGCCGGTCGGGAAGCGAAGGGGCGGCGGACATGTGGGCTCCGGACTCACCAGGCGGTGCGGTGCTTCTTCCAAGGGAAGAGGCGGATGCCGTGCTTGTGGACCGGGTGTTCCGCGGATCGGAGCATGGCGCGGCGCCGGCCCTCAAGGTGGAGAAGGGGCGGGCGAAAGTCAAGGGGAAAAGGGGGGCCGTTGCCACCTGCGGACCGGGTTGCTTGACACCCCCTCCTGCGGTGTAGTATAGGGAACCACCACCCCGTACCGGGAGGGAGTCATGGCCTGGTTCAAGCGCAAGGCGCCGACCGCCAGCATCAAGGAGACGAAACTCAAGGAGCCGGACGGGCTCTGGGTCAAGTGCGACGCCTGCAAGGAGATCATCTATCGGCAGGAATTGGAGCGCAACGCCCAGGTCTGCCCGAAGTGTGACCACCACTTCCGCATTGACTCCAAGACCCGCCTCCTTCTCCTGGCGGACCTGGATTCGTTCAAGGAGTGGGATGCCGGCCTGCGCTCCCTGGATCCGCTGAACTTCAAGGACGCCAAGCCCTACCCGGAGCGGGTGAAGGCGGCCCGGAAGGCGACCGGCATGGACGACGCGCTCCTCTCCGGGGAAGCGATGATCGGGGGCCACAAGGTGCAGTTGTGCATCATGGAGTTCAACTTCATGGGCGGGAGCATGGCCTCGGTGGTGGGGGAGAAGATCACCCGAGCCGTCGAGCGGGCCATTGACCTGCGCTGCCCCGTGATCATCGTCTCCTGCTCGGGGGGCGCCCGGATGCAGGAGGGGGTCCTCTCCCTGATGCAGATGGCCAAGACCAGCGCCGCCCTCGGGCGCCTCGCGCGCGCCGGGCAGCCCTACCTCTCGGTCCTGTGCGATCCCACGACGGGGGGGGTGACCGCCTCCTACGCGATGCTGGGGGATCTCATCCTGGCGGAGCCGAAGGCCCTCATCGGTTTCGCCGGCCCTCGCGTCATCCAGGACACGATCCGCCAGGAGTTGCCGCGTGGGTTCCAGCGGGCCGAGTTCCTCCTGGAGCACGGCTTCGTGGACCTCATCGTCAACCGGAAGCAGTTGCGGGCCACCCTCATCAAGCTCCTGGACTTCTTTGCGCCCGAGAAGCGAGAGGAATTTCGGTTCGCCTGAGGACCCGCCCCGCCGCGGCGGCTGACCCCCGCTTCGCAGGCCGCCGAGCCACTCGATACTGAAATCTCCCGGGAAGGTACGCCCACAGGAGGTGTGCGATGCATCACAGGCGAGCGCACTGGATTGTGGCCGTTTGCGCCCTCGTGGCCGCCGGCTGCGCGGGAATGTTTGGCCGAGAGGCCACCCTGTACGAGCGCCTCGGAGGAAAGCCTGCCATTGAGGCGGTCGTGGACAACTTCCTGTCCCGCTTGTCGGCCGATCCGCGGCTCACCAACCAGCAGGTCAGGAAGAGACTGGAGGCGATCCACGTCCCGTCGTTGAAGATCCAGGTCGTCAATCAGCTCTGCGAAGCGACTGGGGGTCCCTGCAAGTACACCGGCCGCGATATGAAGATGTCGCACGCCGGTCTCGAGATTACGAGCCGTGAGTTTGACATCGGGGTCGAGGACCTTGTCGCCACCTTGGACAAGTTCAAGGTGGGGGAGCGAGAGAAGAAAGAACTCCTCGCGCTCCTCGGCCCCCTGAAGAAAGACATCGTGCAGAAACCCTAATCTTCCCCGAGTCCCCCCGGATCGCCGGGATCGGGCAAGGCCCCCGGGCTGCCTGTGACCTACCCCGACGCGCTCCAGTATCTGTACGGCCTTCAGCGTCTCGGCATCAAGCTGGGGCTGGAGAACATCCGCCGGCTCCTTCTCGCCCTGGGGAGCCCCGAGCGGGCCTTCCGCGCCGTCCACGTGGGCGGCACCAACGGGAAGGGCTCCACGGCTGCCCTCCTGGCCAGCATCCTCGAGGCGGCGGGGCAACGGGTCGGCCTCTACACCTCTCCCCACCTCTTGGATTTCACCGAGCGGATCCGGGTCAACGGCAACCCGATCGGGCCTTCCGCGCTGGCGGCTCTGACGGCCGAGGTCCGGGCCGCGGTGGAGGTTGCATTCGCGCCCGCGCCGGATGATCTCCCATCCCATCCCACCTTCTTCGAGGTCACGACCGCCCTGGCCTTCCTCCACTTCGCGCGGGCCGGGGTCGAGTGGGCCGTCATCGAGGTGGGCCTGGGGGGGCGGTACGACGCGACCAACGTCCTCGCTCCGGACCTCACCGTCATCACCAACGTCGCCGTCGAGCATCAGGACCTCCTGGGCGACAGTCTCGAGGCCATCACGATCGAGAAGGCCGGAATCGTGAAGTCCGGCATCCCCCTGGTGACCTCGGCCGCGGAGCCGGCGCTCGGGGTCCTCCGCCGCGCCTGCGCCGAGCGCGGGGCGCCTTTCCTCCACGTTCCGTCCGCCTATGCCTGGCACCGGGCGGCCTCCCGTCCCGACGGGCAGGTCTTTCATCTCCGGGGTCCGGACGCCGACCGGCACGGCTTCCGCATCGGCCTGCTCGGTCGGCACCAGTTGGCGAATGCTGCGACGGCGGCGGCCGCGGCCGTGTGTCTGCGGGAGCAGGGCGTGGCCCTGCCTGAAAGTGCGATTCGGGAGGGGCTCGCCGCTGCCCGCTGGCCGGCCCGGCTCCAGGTGCTCGGGGAGCGCCCCCGGATCCTCGTGGATGGGGCTCACAATCCGGCCGCCTGCCACGCGGTGCGGGACTTCCTCGAGGAGGAGGTCCCAGGCCGGCGCCTGCTCGTCTTCGGCGTCCTCAAGGACAAGGACTGGGGCCAGATGATGGAGATCCTCCTGCCCGCCTGTGCCGCCGCGATCCTCTGCCGGCCGCCGAGCGACCGGGCCGCCGACCCGGCGATGCTCCTCCCGACCGCCGGATCCCTCTGCCGCCACGTAGAAGTCGTGCCGGAGGTGCCGGACGCCCTCACCGCTGCCCGCGCCCTCGCCCGTCCCGAGGACACCATCCTCGTGGCCGGCTCCCTCTTCACCGCCGGCGCCGCCCTCGCTGCCCTTCAGGCGTGACCGCCGCGCCCATCAGGTGTGGCTTCCCGTCCACGCGGGTGTTGCCGGGCCGCATCAGGCCGCCGGTGACGGTGGCTATGGTCGGGCCGCAACTTCTCTTCGGAGCGGGGGAGGCATATGCTATGATTCCGCAAGCCCTCCCGGGCACCGGAATTGCAACGAGGTCCGGGCCTCCCGGCGAGGGCCGCAGTGCCGGCCACGGAGGGGGACAATGCGGGACATCGTCGCCGTCGTGATGGCCGCGGGGGAAGGGACCCGGATGAAGTCGGTCCGGGCGAAGGTCCTGCACCCGGTCCTCGGGCGGCCGATGGTCGCCCACGTCCTCGACCTCTGTAAGCGGCTGAAGGTCAAGCGGACGATCGTGGTCGTGGGCTACCAGGCGGAGGCGGTAAAGGAGGCCTGCGCCGGGGCCGCCGTCGAATTCGTCCTCCAGGCCGAGCAGCGGGGAACGGCCCACGCGGTCCTCCAGGCGGCCGAGGCCCTGAAGGGATTCGACGGGACCATCCTGGTACTCACAGGCGATGTCCCCCTCCTCGGGGAAGAGACGGTCCGAGCCCTCCTCGCGCACCACGAGAAGAAGCGGGCGGCGGCCACCATGCTGACCGGGACACTGGCCGATCCGACCGGCTACGGTCGGGTCATCCGGGGAAGCGGGGGGGCGGTCCTGCGGGTAACGGAAGAAGTGGAGGCGACCCCCCGCGAGCGAAAGGTCAAGGAGATCAACGCCGGGCTCTACGCCTTTGCCGCCCCGGCGATCCTCAAGGCTCTCACCGAGGTCAGACCCTCCCGGGTGAAGGGGGAGTTCTACCTGCCGGAAGTCCTGGCTGCCCTGCGGGGTCGCCGCCAGAAGGTGGAAGCGGTCCGGGCAAGTGACCCGGCCGAGGTGCTGGGGATCAACACTCGTGCCGAGCTGGCGGGGGCCGGGGCCGCTCTCAGGCAGCGGCTCTTATCCCGCCTGATGGGCGAGGGGGTGACCATTCTCGATCCGTCCGCCACCTATGTGGACGCGGCCGTCAGCGTTGGCCGGGACACCGTCCTGTATCCGCACGTTACGCTCGAGGGCCAGACGGCCATCGGGGAGGGGTGCGTCATCTACCCCGGGAGCCGTCTCCGAGACACGCGGCTGGGTAACGGCGTCACGATCCTGGACGGGTGCGTCCTCACGGAGAGCGAGATCGCCGATGGGTGCACCCTGGGCCCGTACGCGCATCTGCGGCCCGGGAGCCGCCTCAAGAAGAAGGCGAAGGTCGGGAACTTCTGCGAGGTGAAGAAGTCGGTCATCGGGGAGGGCTCCAAAGTCCCGCATCTGACGTACATCGGCGACACGGTGATGGGAGACCGGGTGAACATCGGGGCGGGGACGATCACCTGCAACTACGACGGGTATGCCAAGCACCAGACGGTCATCGAGGACGAGGCCTTCGTCGGTTCCAACGTGAACCTGGTGGCCCCCGTCAAGGTCGGCAAAGGATCGGTCATCGCGGCCGGCTCCACCGTCGGAGAGGAGGTCCCGCCCGACGCGCTGGCGATCGAGCGGGCGCAGCAGGTCAACAAGGAAGGCTGGGCGGCGGCCCGCCGGGCCAAGATGGCGGCGGCGAAGAAGGCCCCGCAGGAGCAGGAGTAGCGCGCGCGATGTGCGGCATCATCGGGTACGTGGGGCCGAAGGGCGTCGTGCCCGTCCTCCTGGACGGCCTGAAGCGCCTGGAGTACCGGGGCTACGACTCGGCCGGGCTGGCCTTCCTCCAGGGGGGGCATCTCGTGGTCCAGCGGAGCGTGGGGAAGATCCGGGACCTGGAGAACACCCTCTGGGGGAAGGACTACCGGGGGGAGATCGGCCTGGGGCACACCCGCTGGGCCACGCACGGCCGGCCGACCGAGGAGAACGCCCACCCCCACACGGACTGCCGGGGCGAGGTGGTGGTGGTCCACAACGGGATCATCGAGAACTACCTGGCCCTGAAGCAGAAACTGACGGCCGAGGGGCACACCTTCCGCTCCGAGACCGACACCGAGGTGCTCGCCCACCTGATCGAAAAGCACCTCCGCGAAGCGGACCTCCCGACGGCGGTGCGCCGGGCCCTCAAGGAGGTCACGGGCGCCTACGCCATCGGCGTCCTCTGGCGGGGGGACCCGGATCGCATCGTGGGGGCCCGGGCGAGCAGCCCCCTGGTGGTCGGCCTCGGGGAGGGGGAGTTCCTCATCGCCTCCGACATCGCGGCGCTCCTCCCCCACACGCGCAACGTCCTCTTCCTGGATGACGGCGAGGTGGCCGTCCTCGGCCGCGACGGGGTGGAGGTCACCACGCTGGACGGGGAGCCGGTGACGAAGGGCGTGGAGCGGGTGGCCTGGAGTCCCATTCTCGCCGAGAAGGGCGGCTACAAGCACTTCATGCTGAAGGAGATCTACGAGCAGCCCCGGGCCATGCGGGACACGCTCCTCGGTCGGTACTCCCTGGAGCAGGGACGGATCTTCCTGGAGGGGATGGAGACGCTGGAGGAAGCGTTGCGGCAGGTCACGCGGGTGACGCTCGTGGCCTGCGGGACGTCCTGGCACGCCGCGTTGGTCGGGAAGTTCCTCCTGGAGGAGACCACCGGGCTCCCCGTGGAAGTGGACTACGGGTCCGAGTTCCGGTACCGGAACCCCCTGGTGGATGGGCGGACCCTTTTCGTCGCGATCAGCCAGTCGGGGGAGACCCTGGACACGCTGGTGGCCCTCCGGGAGGCCCGTAAGCGCGGGTGCCCCGCCGCCGCCATCGTGAACGTGGTCGGGTCCAGCATCAGCCGGGAGGCGGACGGGATCCTCTATACGCATGCCGGACCCGAGATCGGGGTGGCCTCCACCAAGGCCTTCACGAGCCAATTGACGGCCCTCTACCTCCTGGCCCTGCACCTCGGGCAGCGGCGGGGGACCCTCGATGCCGACGCCGTCCGGGAGCGCCTTGCGGATCTCATCCGGCTGCCCCAGCAGGCGGAGGCGGCCCTCCGGCTGGATACCGAGGTGGAGGCCCTGGCCCAGCTCTACGGTGGCTGCCGGGACTTCCTCTACCTTGGGAGGGGGATCAACTACCCGGTGGCGCTGGAGGGCGCGCTGAAACTGAAGGAGATCTCCTACATCCACGCCGAGGGCTACCCGGCGGGGGAGATGAAGCACGGCCCCATCGCCCTCATTGACGAGCAGATGCCGGTCGTGGTCCTGGCCCCGCGGGATAAGGTGTACGAGAAGATCCTGGCCAACATCCAGGAGGTCAAGGCCCGCGGCGGCATCGTCATCGCCCTCGGGACCGAGGGGGACCACGAACTGGCCGAGAAGGTGGACCACTGCCTGATGGTTCCGCGCTCCTCCCGCCTGACCAGCCCCGCCCTCATGACGATCCCGCTGCAAC
>JAHFDC010000005.1 GCA_023249205.1 Candidatus Methylomirabilota bacterium | reverse complement strand
ACCCGTTAGGCGGACATTTTCACTGATCTACGACAGGCTGAGGGGGGGCAAGCCTCAGGAGCCGGAGCCGAAGGCGAGGAGCGTGGGGGGCAGGTTCGTATAGCGGACGCGGCCCGAGTGATCCTGAATCCGGTAGATCTTGGCGCCCGCACCCTGGGGCGCCACCTTGAGGCTGCTGATCGGGTGCCTGCCGCCGCGCGCCCAGTAGCTACCCTGAACCCGGCGGACGTACTCCCGGGTCTCGGCGAAGGGGGGGATCCCCCCGAACCGGTGGACGGCCGCCTCGCCCGCGTTGTAGGCGGCGAGCGCGAGGGGGAGGTTGCCGGCGTACACGTCCAGGAGGCGCCGCAGGTAGCGCGCCCCTCCCTGAATGTTTTCCTCCGGGTTGTAGACGTCGCGCACCGCAAACCCCGCAGCCGTTGCCGGCATGAGCTGCATCAGGCCCCGGGCGCCGCGCCGGCTGGTCGCACCGGGGTTAAAGGCCGATTCCACCTCGATGACGGCGGTGAGCAGCCGGGGGTCGAGCCCCTGCCGTGCGGCGGCGGCCTCGATCAAGGGGCGGACGCGCCGCTGTGCCTCGGCCTCCGGGGGGGCGGACGGGAGGCGCTTCAGGAGCGGGTCGCGGGGGACGTTGGTGAACAGGAGGCCCCCCCGGCCATCCCGCACGGCCTGGAGGGCGTCCTGCCCCCCGGCTGGACCGGGTCCCAGCAGGGTCAGCAATAGGATGGGGGCGGAGACTGTGCTGAAACGCATCAGGGACCTCCGGGCCCTCGGAAATGCAAGGCCCGTTCCAGCAGAGGGCGCCCGACGGCGGGTGGGACCTGGCGCAGATGCGTTAGACCGTTGGCATCAGGAGGTCGAGGAGGAGCATGAGCGCCATTCCAGCGAGGACGGCGAGGATCACCTTCCAATTGAATCGGCGGTGGGCTTCCGGAAGCAGGTCCCCCGCCCCGATGTAGATAAAATCGCCCGCGATGAAGGCGAGCATCTTCTGGTGGAACTCCGGGGGGATCAGCCCGGCGAGGAGAGCCCCGAGCGGGTACAGGAGACCGGAAAGGCCCAGGGCCCAGAACATGCGAGCCCGGCTCCAGTGCGCCCCGCGCATGATCAGGGCTGAGGTCATCCCCTGGGGGATCTCGTGGAGGACCACGGCGATGGCGATGGTGAGCCCCAGCAGCGGATCAATCAGGTAGCCCACCGCGATCCCCGCCCCGTCCACCACGTTGTCCAGCCCCATCCCCAGGACCGCGATCGGCCCGATCTGATGCGTGTCGCACTCGCTCTCCCCGCAGGCATGGATCATCATGAGCTTCTCGAGGACGTAGAACGTGAGGAAGCCCAGGGCGAGGAAGGGCGCGTCGGACTTCAGGTTGGTCTCGGGCAGGATGTCGAAGAACGTCACCGCCAGGAGCACCCCGGCGGCGAACGCGATGATGTACCGGGGTTGGATCCTGCTCGCCCGCTCCTGGAGGGTGAGCCACCCTGCCAACAGATCGAAGGACCCGGCGATGATCGCGTACAGAAAGACCATCGTGCTGCCTCCCCGGGCGTGATGCGACGCGCGTGCCGGCCCGGAGCAACGGGACGCGCCTATGGCGCCGCGGGACCCGGGCGAGTTCCCGTCTCTCTGAACCCGCTCCGCCGCCGCATGCGGCCTCGGCCGTTCCGGCATCCCTTGCAGCGGCCGAAGAGTTCCAACCAGTGATCCTCGATCGTAAACTGCGTCCGGTCGGCCACGCTCTGGATCAGGGCCCCCAGGCGGCAGTCGCTGAACTCCACCACGCGCCCGCACCGGGAGCAGATCAGGTGGTGGCCGTGCCCGGCCCCCGCTCTCGCGTACCGCTGGCAGCCGTCCCGCAGGTGGACCTTGCGGATGAGGTTCAGGGACGCGAGCACTTCCAGCGTCCGGTAGACGGTGGTCAGTCCGATCCGGCGGCGGCCTTTGCGGACCGCCGCGAGCACCTCCCGAACCCCCAGGTGCCCCTGGCTCCCCTCGATCACGGCCAGGACGGCGGCTCTCTGTCGAGTGAGCCTGACCCCCCCGGCCCGCAGCCGCTCCCCTCCCGGCACCGCTTCGCTCGTCACCGGTCCTCCTAGATGAAAAAGTTTTTCATGTGCGATTCTAGCGGTACCCCGGCGGTCTGTCAAGGGGGGTCGCGCCCCTTCCGCCGGGGAGGCGCGCGCGCTATAATCCGCCGACCCGCGCCACGGAGGGGGCGGGCGGAGGCGCGCATGCCGCAGGAGCCGGGCCCGCTGTTCGCCGAGCTGGTGGCCATCATGGCCCGCCTGCGGGGGCCGGGCGGCTGTCCCTGGGACCGGGAGCAGAGCCCGTCCTCTATCGCCCCGTACCTGCTGGAGGAGACGTACGAGGTCCTGGAGGCGATCGGAGAGGGGAAGGCGGCCCGTCTCCGGGAGGAGCTGGGCGACCTTCTCCTCCAGGTCGTGTTCCACGCCCAGATGGCGGCGGAGGCGGGGGAGTTCACCATCGGGGATGTCGTGAAGGGGATCACGGGGAAGCTCGTCCGCCGCCACCCCCACGTCTTCGGGACGGGGGAGGCCAGGACCGCCGACGAGGTCCTCGCCCGCTGGGAGGCCATCAAGCAGCACGAACGGCAGGTGAACGGGGAGCCGGCCTCCGCTCTCGCCGGGGTCCCGCAGACGTTACCGGCCCTCCTGCGGGCCCACCGGCTGCAGGAGAAGGCGTCCCGGGCGGGGTTCGACTGGCCGGCGATCGCCCCCGTGCTCAAGAAGGTGGAGGAGGAGTGGTCGGAGCTGCGGAGCGCATTGGCAGCCGGGGAGGCGGCGCGCGTCGAATGGGAATTCGGGGACCTGCTCTTCGGCCTCGTGAACCTGTCGCGATTTGTGGGCGTCAACCCCGAGATGGTTCTCACGGCCGCAACGGAGCGCTTTCTCCGCCGGTTCCACTACATCGAGGGAGCCCTGGCGAAGCGGGGCAGGATCCCCCGCGAGAGCACCCTGGAGGAGATGGACCTCCTGTGGGAGGAGGCGAAGCGCCTCGAGGCGGAGCGGGACGAGCGGCTCGCCCCGTAGGGGTGGCGAGGCCTGGAATGGGCCTTGCACCCCCTGCGGGGCATGATCGTCTGGCGGCCGAATTCCGTCCACACACGTGACGGGTCTTGCCCCGGTCTCCTGAGGCTGGGCGCGCTTGTCCTGCTCCTTCTGGTAATCCTGGGCTTTCCTCCCAAGGTCACCGAGAGCGAGGAGGGCAGGGGGAACGGTCGCACGGCTTCCCCGGCTCCGGAGGGGGCGGGCGCCCCTGGCGGGAACGGGGCCGCGTTGCCGCCCGCGCCGGATTCCTCCTTCCCGGAGGCTCTCGAACTCTCCCTGGCGTTTGTCTCGGGGCCGGACCAGGCGGCCCCGCCGGAGGACTGGAAGGTCCAGGAATTCGCCGGCACGGCCCGCTTCCGGGTGGACGAGGTGGGGGGGACCGGCGTGGTCCGGCTCGAGAGCGAAGCGAGTTCGTTCGCCTTGCACCGTGACGTGGAGATGGACCTGGCGGAATTCCCGTACCTCACGTGGACCTGGCGGGTGGACGTGCTCCCGGAGGGGGGGGACGTCCGCCGCCGCGAGACGGACGACCAGGCGGCCCAACTGTACATCGTGTTCCCCAGGTTCCCGGCCATGTTCAGGAGCCGGATCCTGGGCTACGTCTGGGATGCCACCGCGCCCGCGGGCAGCAGTCTCGTCAGCGTCAACACTCCCCTCGCCAGGATCATGGTGGTGGAGAGCGGCCCGGCGAAGGCGGGTCGCTGGATCGAGATGACCCGAAATATCCTGGAGGATTACCGACGCCTCTTCGGCGAGGAGCCGCCCCGGGTGGGCAAGGTCTCCCTCGTGATCAATTCCCAGCACACGCGCTCGCGGGCCGTATCCTGGTTCGGCCCGATCCGCTTCGCGCCGACGCCCCCCAAGAACGCGGCGAGCCTCCTGCAGGCGACCGCTCGCCCTCTCCGACCGCTCGCCCTCTCCGACCAGTAGGCCTTTACAGGCTCCCCCCCCGCCGGTATCCTCCGGGCACGTCAACGCGTGTTGGCGCTCCCCCATGAGCGTGCTGTTTCTCTTCATTGATGGACTGGGCCTGGGGCCAGATGACCCGACGGTCAACCCCCTGGCCGCTTCCCGCACTCGCTGGTTCCGTCTGGCAGGCTCCCTCCCTCCCCCAGGGCTGGACGGGCGGATGGTCGTGGCGACCGACGCCACGCTGGGGGTCCCCGGCCTCCCGCAGAGCGCCACGGGGCAGACCGCCATACTCACCGGCAAGAACGCCCCGTTCCTCGCCGGGCGCCACATCAATGGCTACTGCACGCGGCGGCTGGCGGAATTGCTCGAGAGTCACTCCATCTTTGCCCGCCTGATCGCGGCGGGGCTCCGGCCTGCCTTCGCCAACGCCTACACCCCCCGCTTCTTCCAGGATGCCCGCCGGCTCCGCTTTCCCTCGGTGACGACGGTGGCGCAGCGCAAGGCCGGCATGCCCCTCCGGACGCTGGAGCACCTCAGGCGAGGGGAGGCCCTCTACCAGGACTTCACCAACGCCATCCTGGTGGGCCAGGGCTACGACCTTCCCCTCCTCAGCCCGGCCGAGGCGGGGGCCCGCCTCGCGGCCCTTGCGGCCCGCCATGACTTCACCATGTTCGAGTACTTCCAGACCGACCTCTGCGGCCACGCCCAGGACTTCCCCCGGGCGCTGCGCCTGCTCGAGGACCTGGACGCCTTTCTGACGGCGGCCCTGGACGGGACCGATCGCAGCCGCGACCTCGTGGTGGTGGGGAGTGACCATGGGAACCTGGAGGACCTCTCCCGCAAGACCCACACGGCACACCCCGTCCCCACGATGATCTGGGGGGTGGGTGCCGAGGCCTTCGCGCGCCGGATCCGGACCATCGCGGACCTCGCCCCGGCGGTCCTGGCTCACCTGCGGGTGGGAGGAGTCGGGACGCTTGCCAATCCCCCCGAAAAGGACTAGGCTCATTTCATGCGTCGCCCGCTCCTCGCGGCGGCCCTGGGTGCGCTTTTCGCCCTGACCGCCGCAGCCGCCCAGGCTCCCGAGACCACCCGGCCGGTCCAGGTAGTCCGGCTGGAAGGGGTCATTACCGCGAGCGCGGCCCAGCTCGTCAGCACGAGCCTCGAGCGCGCCCAGCGGGAGCGGGCGGTCGCCCTCGTCATCGAGCTGGATACCCCCGGCGGCCTGGACATCTCCATGCGGGCCATCATCAAGGAGATGATGTCCTCCGAGGTCCCCACCGTCGTCTACGTCTCCCCGAGCGGCGCCCGGGCCGCCTCCGCCGGCGCCTTCATCACGCTCGCCGCCCACGTGGCCGCCATGGCCCCCGGCACCAACATCGGGGCGGCTCACCCCGTCGCCATGGGGGGGGAGATGGACAAGGAAATGGCCCTGAAAGTGACGAACGACGCCGCCGCCTACATCCGGAGCCTCGCCGAGAAGCGGGGGCGCAACGTGAAGTGGGCGGAGGACGCGGTCCGCAAGAGCGTCTCCGCCACCGAGAACGAGGCGTTGCGCCTCGGGGTCATTGACCTGGTCAGCGGGCGGCTGGAGGACCTGCTGGCCAGGATTGACGGCCGGAAGGTGGCGGTCCCCTCGGGGCCCGTGATCCTCAGGACAAAGGGGGCCCCCCTCGTCCGGATCGAGCCTTCCCTCCGGGACCGGGTCCTGCAGGTGATCTCCGACCCCACCATCGCCTACATCCTGCTGCTCCTCGGGCTGGCCGGCCTCTACTTCGAGTTCAGCACGCCCGGCGCCATCCTCCCCGGGATCCTGGGCGGGATCTGCCTCATTCTGGCCTTCTACGCCTTCCAGACCCTCCCCATCAACTACGCCGGCCTCCTCCTGATCCTGCTGGGAGTCATCCTGTTCATTGCCGAGACGATGGTTATCTCTCACGGGATCCTCACCCTGGGGGGCATCGCCTCCATGCTCCTGGGCTCCATCATGCTCATTGACACGCCCGTCCCGTACATGCGCATCTCGATCTCCGCGATCCTGGGGGCGACGGCGGCCACTGCGGCCTTCTTTGTGTTGCTGGTGGGGGCCGCCGTCCGGGCCCAGCGGGGACGTCCCCAGACGGGGAAGGAAGGGTTGCTGGGGACGGTCGGTGTGGCCCGGACGCGCCTCTCCCCGGGCGGCCTGGTCTTCGTCCAGGGGGCCATCTGGAGCGCCGAGGCCTCCGAGGCGGTGGAGGTGGGGGAGGCGGTACAGGTGGTGGCGATTGACGGCCTGAAGCTCAAGGTGGAAAAGGCAAAGGCCGAGCCTGCCGCCGCGGCCGCCCGGCCGGGCGCGCCCGCAGCCGGCTGAAGCGCCCGCGGCGCTACGAGGGGAGCGGGGATGTCACCATTCAACATCTTGAATATCGGCATCGTGGGAATCATTTTCGTCATCCTGGCCGCCTATTTTCTCTTCAGCGCGTTCAGGGTTCTGCCGGAGTGGGAGCGGGCGGTGGTCCTGCGCCTCGGGCGGGTCCGGAAGCCGATCTACGGGAAGGGGGGGACCGGGCTGATCCTCCTCCTTCCGATGATTGACAGGCTCATCCGGGTGAGCCTCCGGACGGTGGCCATGGATGTCCCGGCCCAGGACGTGATCACCAAGGACAACGTCTCGGCCAAGGTGAACGCGGTCATCTTCTTCAATGTGATCCACCCCGAGAAGGCGGTCCTGAACGTGGAGGACTACCTCTACGCCACCTCCCAGATCTCCCAGACCACCCTCCGGAGCGTCCTGGGCCAATCGGAGCTGGACGAGCTGCTGGCCCAGCGGGACAAGATCAACCAGCAACTGCAGCGCATCATTGATGAGCACACCGACCCCTGGGGGGTGAAGGTGACGGCAGTGGAGGTGAAGCACGTGGACCTGCCGGTGGAGATGCAGCGGGCCATGGCCCGGCAGGCGGAGGCGGAGCGGGAGAAGCGGGCAAAGATCATCCACGCCGAGGGGGAGCTGCAGGCCTCCGAGAAGCTGGCCCAGGCGGCCGGCGTCATCGCCACTCAGCCGATCGCCATCCAGCTCCGCTACCTCCAGACCCTGACGGAGATCGGGACCGAGAAAAACTCTACCATCATCTTCCCGCTCCCGATTGACCTCCTGGCGAGCTTCATGGCGGCGCGCCCGGGCGAAGACCGCTCCGCGAAGGGGTAGCCTATCCTGCCGGCAGGGCGCCCCCTGACCCCTGCTGAATGGCTGCTCGACCCCCCCGGCTGTCCGCCGCCTCCACCGCTTCCGCGTCCACCACGAGCATGGGGACCTCCCACCCCGTTTTTGCCGCCCTCTGCGACTGGCTGACCTGGCCGGCGGAGCGCTGGGCCGCGGGCGGCTGGCTGCGGGGAACCGCGCGTCCGGAGTAGGGCCATGCTTGCCTACGGGTGGACCGGCCTCGCCGTCATCCTCGCTGCGGAGGCCCTCCTCTTCGGCGACGCCCCCCTCATCGGGACGTACTTCACGCCGGTCGTCTGGACCGGGTACATCCTCTTCGCCGACGGCTGGGTCTTCGCCAGGCGGGGGAGGTCGCTCCTGAGCACGGGACGGCACGAGCTGCCCCTGCTCATCCCCTTCTCCATCGGCGCGTGGCTCATCTTCGAGGGCTACAACCTCCTCCTGAAGAACTGGTACTACGTGAGCCTGCCCGAGCCCTGGCCGCTGCTCCTCCTGGGGTACGCCTGGGCCTTTGCCACGATCGTCCCCGCCCTGCGGGAGACCGCGGACCTGCTTGAAGCCCACGGCGCCTTCGCCACCTGGCGCATCCGCCCCGTGTTTCTCTCCTTCAGGGCCGAAGGGGCCCTCCTCGCCCTCGGCGCCGCCCTGCTGCTCTACCCGATCCTCTTCCCCTCTCCCTACCTGTTCGGCCTGGTCTGGGCGGGGTTCATCTTCCTGTGCGACCCCCTGAACCGCCGGCTGGGCGCTCCCTCCCTCCTGGGGGATCTCCGGGAGGGAAAGGTCCAGACCTTCTGGTGCTGGTTCGTGGGCGGGACCATCTGCGGGGCCTTCTGGGAGTTCTGGAATTACTGGGCCACGGCCAAGTGGCACTACACCGTTCCCATTACGGCCGAGTGGAAGATCTTCGAGATGCCGGTGGCGGGCTACCTCGGGTTCGGGCCCTTTGCCGTCGAGTGCTACGTGATGTACAATCTCGCGGTCTTTTTGGGCCGGCGCGCCCTCGGACGGGTGGACGCGGGGCCGGCGCGCGAGGCGGCGCGGTGATCAAGACCACCGACGTGGCCATCATCGGCGGGGGGGTCATCGGCTGCGCCACGGCGTACGCGCTCGCGAGCGCCGGCCTCACGGTGGTCCTCCTCGAGCGAGACCGGATCGCCTGCGAGGCCTCGGGCGAGGCGGCGGGGATGCTGGCCCCGCAGGCGGAGGCGGCCGAGGCCGGCCCGTTCCTCGACCTGGGGATGCGCAGCCGGGACCTCTTCCCCGCCCTCGCGGATGCCCTGCGGGAGGAGACCGGTCTCGACGTCGGGTACCGCCAACACGGGACCCTCTACGCCTGCCTCACCGAGGCGGAAGCAGCGGAGGCCCGGCGCCGCCTGGCATGGCAGCAGAGCCAGGGTCTGCGCGTCGAGTGGTGGGAGGCCGGGAAGGTCCGGGAGCGCGAGGCCGGGATCAGCCCCGCCGTCCGAGGCGCCCTGTACATCCCGGGCGATCACCAGGTCACCAGCGGGACGTTCACCCGGGCCCTGGCCCTGGCGGCGGCGCGCCGCGGCGCCGAGATCCGGGAGGGGGCGCCCGTCACGGGCTTCGTGCGGGACCGCAAGCGCATCGTGGCCGTGAAGACCCTCGAGGAGACCGTGAGCGCCGGCAGATACATCCTTGCGGCGGGTCCCTGGTCCGCCCAGGTGGCGTATGCGCTCGGCCTTCCGGTCCCGGTCGTGCCCGTCAGGGGCCAGCTCTGCATGGTCGGCCTCCTCCAGGGCGGGCCGCGCCACGTCATCTACTCCCGCCTGGCCTACCTGGTCCCCCGCCCCGGCGGAGAGGTCATCCTCGGGACCACCGTAGAGTTCGCGGGATTTGACAAGCGCGTCACGGTCGAGGGACTTCAGGGGATCCTGGCCGGCGCGCAGGCGCTCTATCCGGCCCTCCGCGGGGCTGAGGTCCGGCAGGCATGGGCCGGGCTTCGGCCCTGTACGACCGACGCGCTCCCCCTCCTGGGACCGGTGCCCGAGATGGAGGAGCTGGTGGTGGCGACCGGGCACCACCGGAACGGGATCCTGCTTGCTCCCATCACGGCGCACCTCCTGCGGGAGCAGATCGTGGATGGCCGGACGAGTGTTCCCCTCGCGCCGTTCCGCGTGGACCGGCCATTGCCCGCCCAGGCGCCGGAGGCCCGCTGATGCGCAAGCCCGAGCGCGTGCTGGCGGCCATTGCGGCGGCACCGGTGGACTACCCTCCCTTCAGCGCCTGGTACCACTTCGGCCTCCAGCACCTGCCGGGCCGGGCGCTGGCCGAGGCCGAACTCGCCTTCTACCGCCACTACGATCCGGACTTCCTGAAGGTCATGCACGATTATCCGTTCCCCCTGCCGGACGGCATGACCGAGGTGACCCGGCCGGAGGAGTGGGGGCGCCTCACCCCTCTGCCCGGCGACCATCCGGCGTTCCGGGAGCAACTGTCTGCCCTGGATGCGATTGGCCAGGGCCTGAAGGGGGAGGCCTTGTTCATTGACACGGTCTTCAGCCCGTGGAGCACCGCCCGCCGCCTGCGGGGCCAGGAGGGGCTGCTCAGCGATATGCGCCGGCACGCCGAGGATGTGCTTCAGGGCCTCGCGGCGATCGCGGAGAGCAGCGCCGCCTACGTCCGGGCCGCCGCGGCGCGCGGCATCGCCGGGATCTTCCTCTCCGTGGGCGGCGCCTCCTACGAGTTCATGGGCGAGGAGGAGTACGCCCGCTTCGGCCGGCCCTTCGATCTCGCCGTCCTGCAGGCGGCCATCGGCCTCCCCTTCAACGTGCTGCACCTGCACGGAGTGAAACTGATGTTCAACGCCTGCCTGGACTACCCGGTGCAGGCCTTCAACTGGTCGCACCAGCACACGCAGCCGACGCTGGCCGCGGCCCGGCTCCTGACGGCCAAGTGCCTCCTCGGAGGGGTGGACGAGATGAGCACCAGCACCGTCCGCCCCCGGGCCATCCAGGCCCAGGTGTCTCAGGCGATCCGGGAGGCCGGGCTGCGCGGTCTTATCCTGGGGCCGGGCTGCGCTGTCCCATCCGACACCCCGCCCTTCAATCTGCTCGCCGTCCGGGAGGCGGCGCGGGCGGCCCGGCTCTAGCCGGGGCGCGCCAGAGGGGGCCGGCCATGGGGCGAGACGCTGGGATCCCCGTCCGGATCACCGGGACCGGCGCCTACCTTCCCGAGACGGTCCTGACCAACGCGGAGCTCCGGGCCCGGACCGGTCTCAGCGACGAGTGGATCGTTGCCCGGAGTGGGATCCGGGAGCGGCGGGTCGCGGGGAAGGAGGAGGCCGCCTCGGACCTGGGGGTCGCGGCGGCCCGGCAGGCCCTCGAGGAGGCAGGCTGTCCTGCTAAGACCCTCGATCTGCTGGTCGTGGCCACGACCACCCCCGATACCCTCTGTCCCTCCACCGCCTGCTGGATCCAGGCGCGGCTCGGGGCGACCCGGGCGCTCCCCTTTGACGTGTCGGCGTCCTCGGCGGGGTTCCTCGTGGCCCTCTCCGTCGCCCGGGAGTACCTGCGATCCGGAGCCGCCCGGCGTGTCCTCGTCGTGGCGGCCGAGGTGGTGACCCGGTACGTGGACTGGGACGACAAGGAGAACTGCTTCCTCTGGGGGGACGGGGCGGCCGCGGCGGTTCTGGAGGCGGGCCCTGGCCCCGGGGCCGCCCTTCTCGCGCTCACCCTGCACGCCGACGGCGGACAGGCAAACCGCCTCCTTCTTCCCGGAGGGGGATCCCGGGTCGCCCCGATTACGGCCCGGACAGTGGAGACCGGGGCGCACGCCATCCGGATGCACGGGACCCACGTCTACCGATCCGCGGTCCGGCGGATGGTGGAGGCGTGCCGTGAGGTCCTGGAGGAGGCCGGGCTCCCTCTGGAGGCGGTGACCCTCCTGGTCCCGCACCAGGCCAACCTGAGGATCATCGAGGCGGTGGCGGCGCGCCTCCCCCTGCCGATGGACCGGGTGGTGGTGACCCTCGACTACACCGGGAATTGCTCGGGGGCGAGCCTCCCTCTGGCCTTCGACGCTGCCGTGCGGCGGGGCCGCCTCCGGCCCGGGGAGATCGCCCTCCTGGCGGCCTTCGGGGGCGGCCTCATCTGGGGGGCGGCTCTGGTCCGGATGTGAGGCGGCTTCGCCTGAGCCGCCGGACCCTCGCCGCTGCGAAAGATCGTCTCCACCGCACGACCCCCACCCGCCGGATCCGGGGCGAGCGATCGGCCCTGGGGTTCCTGGAGGAGGTGGGGTTCGCGTTTCTCTTCGACAACTTCGGGACGGGGCTCCCGTTCCTCTGGGCGGCGGTCGTCGGCCGGCGTGATCCCCGCTGGCCGCGGCACACCCACCACGATCCCGGGATCGGCCTGGCCTGGCATCTGAAGGACATCCTGCCCGCGCGCCGCAAGATCTACTACGGCAAACTCCTCCTCGGGAAGCCGACCCTGGTGGCACTCCAGGACCTGCCGGCCTGCGTCGCCTGGTTCCGGCGGGGGGTGCCGGCCTGGCACCGGGTGGCGTTCCTGAGCGGGCGGATGTCCCGGGCGGCGCACGCGGTCCTGGAGGTCCTCTACGCCGAGCACCCGCTGTACACGCCGGACCTGCGCCGGGCTGCGGCCTTGGCCCATCCGGGGCAGACCCGGGTCTTCGAGCGGGCGATGGGTGAGCTGCAGCAGGGGCTCTGGGTCGTGAAGACGGAGGAGCGGTACGAGCCCTCCTTCGCCTACCGGTGGGATCTCTTCAACTCCCGCTACCCGCGTGTGGTGGCGGCAGCCGAGCGCCTCGCGCCGGAGGCGGCGCTCGAGCGCCTCACCGGCCGCCTCCTGGATACGCTCCTCTGGAGCACGCCGCGCGAGCTCACCCGTCTGCTCCGGCCCTCGGGCAAGGAGCTGGAGAGAGCCCTCGGGGGCCTCGAGACGCGCGGCCGTCTCCTGCGCGACGTCCCGGTCCCCGGACTCCCGCCCCGCCCCCTCCTGAGCCGTCGCGTCCTGGAGGCGCCGCGCTCGGGAGCGGGACCGCGATGAGCCGGGCCCGCGACGCAACGGCGCACGTTCCGCGGGGAAGGCGCGTTCCCCCTCTGGGGCCTTTGGCCCCAGCAGTTTCTCTTGCAGCCGAGCAACTCGGGACGATGACCCTCTGCGCAGAGCCGGTGCCATCCCGTTGGAGGCTCAACCGTTTGGTCGCGTTCTTGCAACCTGCCCCCCCGACCCGCTCCCCGTGCTGACGAGGGGTGACGGGCCACGACGGGAGAACGATGCAAGAGACAGGGGCGGGCCGGAGCGGGGCGACGGTCCTCCTGGTGGACGACGAGCCGATGATCCTGACCGTGATGGAGGACTTCCTCACGGTCCATGGACTCACCGTCCTCGTCGCCCGGGAGGGTCCCGAGGCCCTGCGGCTGGCGGTGGAGAGGAGTCCGGACATCATCGTCCTCGACGTGATGGTGCCGGCCATGGATGGCTACGAGATCTGCCGGAGGCTGAAGGCCGACCCCCGGACCCGCGAGATCCCGGTGATCCTGCACACCATCCTCAAGGGGGCGGAGGTCGAGGCCCGGGGTGAGGCAGCGGGGGCCGACTTCATCGTGCACAAACCGATCCGCCCCCTGTCCCTCTTCCTGAAGACGGTCGATGCGGCGCTCGCGAAGCGGCGCCAGCCGGGTTTGCCCTCGGGCGCCCGCCCGCCCCGGTCCTGAAGGCGAAGAGCACCCCCGGGCCAGCCTGTCCCCGGTCCCGGCGCGCCCCGCTGGGCGAGGCCATTCAGCCGGGCTGTCGGACCGGCCCTTGGACGGTCGCCCGCTCCGAACGGTCCAGGAACCCCCAGGCGGGAGGGGGGTGTCCCGCGGCGGGTTGGCGTCGGGCCGGAGAGCGGGTACTATTGCGAGGTGGGGGGCTCGGTGGGGCGGGGGCGGCGCCGAGGAGAACACCGGAGGGAGGCAGATGGCTGAGCGGAAGGATCAAGCCGTGACGGCGTTCGGTAAGCCCTTCGCTACGACCTTCCCACAGGTCGCGGATGCCCTGATTGAATGGGAGGAGGAGGGGCACACCCTCTCCGGCCGCCCCACGCAGGTCCGGCCCGGCCCCCGCATGAGCGTCGAGGAGGGGTACTTCCAGGGAACGATCCGCTGTGAGAAGCCCGGCTGCACCGGAGGCGGCTTCGAGGTGGATCGGATCGTTCAGTTCATGGTCCAGGACGGGGCGGAGGAACGGCGAGGCCTGCTCGTGTGCGGTGGATGGCGTCACGGGGCGGGGGGCGAGCAGGGCCCACCCTGCGTAAATACGATCCGCTATCGGATCCGGCTCACCTACCGGAAAGGGTCAGAAGGCCAGCGGGGCTAGGCGTTCAGGGGAGTCGAGAGGGCCGGCGACGGCTCAGGGAGCCCCAGGGGCATGCCCTGCGGTGTCTCACGAGGGGCGGAGGACAGGACAATCACCCTGGCCGTGCGGAGCCTCCGGTGCCGCACCGAGGCCGCCACCATCAAGAGGGCCAGGGACCATGGGAAGATCAGGATTCCGGTGATGACCTTGTAGTACCACATACTCCCTCTGCCCGCCTTTCGTCCAGGGCCTTCCAACCGGTTGATAGGTTAGGCAACTGTCATGCCACCCATCTAGTCGGCAATGATCGGTTCACCTATATTGATGCCTCCGGGTGGGCCTCGGTTCCCAGAAAATAAAGGGGTTAAGCGATTGTTTGTCCCGCCTGGTGCCCATCAGATTGTGCCCCTCTCTCTGTGCCCGGCCGGACATTTTTCCCCCTTCTCGTGGTAATTCCAGCCTCCATACGTCGGGTGCCGCCCGACCGGATTGCGGACCTCGACAAGGCCGCGCGCTTTCTATAGAGTGAGGAACCTGCGGGGGGTTAGCTCAGTTGGGAGAGCGCCGCGTTCGCAACGCGGAGGTCGGGGGTTCGAATCCCCTACCCTCCACCACCTATGACGGGAACTTACCCCCAAGCGGCCTTCTCGCTGTACTCACGGTCCTTTACTCACGACGCTGATGCTCGACACTGCCATCCTCGGAAAACCTGCGAGCGGGACTGGCAGCCCGAGGTGGCCAGGCTCGCCCGCGCGACCATCCAGGGCGACCTGGTCACCGTGCACAACATCAGGAACTTCGACTACCGCACCGAGTGAACACGCGGGTGAACCCGGAGTCCCTCCCCTTCTCCTGGAAGGTGCTGCTGAGCGGCTACGCCCCCGAGTACGCCTACGACATGGGGCGGCTCGACCGAAGGCTTCCTTGCGGCCGACCAGGCGCCGGACTTCTCACGCCGCATCCGGGCGGGGCCCGCCGACCCCGGCCCGACCAGCCGCTGAGATCACGGACTGAGCTGGACACGCGCTCGCGATCGGTGACGGGGGAGGCCGCCCCGGTCCCTCTCGTGT
>JAHFDC010000090.1 GCA_023249205.1 Candidatus Methylomirabilota bacterium | reverse complement strand
GACCGCCTTCGGCGAACACGGGGAGGGATACCTGCGCCTCTCCTACGCGGCAAGCGAAGACCGCCTGCGAGAGGCGCTCCGTCGGATGCGCGATGCTCTGGCCGTGGTCTAGATCCGCTCACCCGATCGGCCGTCCGGCGCTCCTGACGCTCCTCGGCCTCCTCCTGCTCCCCGCGGCCGCGTCGGGCGCCACCCCCCGGACCCTGAGCCTGGCCGAGCCGGCCGCCGCCGGGATGTCGGAGAAGCGCCTGAACACGATCGAGGACCTCCTCGGGGAGGCGGTGCGCGAGGGGCGCCTCCCCGGCGCGGTCGTCCTGGTGGCGCGGCAGGGAAAGGTGGTCTTCTGGCGGGCGGTGGGGGACCGGGCGATCATCCCCGAGCGCCGTCCCATGAATTTGAGCACCATCTTTGACGTGGCCTCCCTCACCAAGGTGGTGGTCACGGCCCCCCTGATCCTCCAGCTCGTGGAAGAGGGTCGGGTCCGCCTGGAGGAGCCGATGGAGCGGTACCTCCCAGAGTTCCGGAGGCACCCGGCCGGCCGGGCGACGGTGCGTCACCTGCTGGTCCACACGTCCGGGCTGCCGTCCGGCCTCCCCCGGGAGGACACCTCGGAGGGGCCCGCCGCGATCCTCCAGGCGATCCGGCGGGAGCGGGCGGTGGCCGCCCCGGGCGCCCGCTACCTCTACAGTGATCTCAACTACATCCTTCTCGGGGCGATCCTGGAGCGGACTACGGGACGTACGCTGTCGGCTCTGGCAGAGGAGCGGATCTTCGTGCCCCTCGGAATGGGGGAGACCGCCTTCAACCCGCCGGAGGCCTGGCGCGAGAGGATCGCCCCGACCCAGATCCTGAATGGCGCCCCGCGCCAGGGGAGCGTTCACGACCCGCTGGCCTTCCGGATGGGGGGCTCGGCGGGGCACGCCGGTCTCTTCTCGACAGCCATGGATCTCGCCCGCTTCGCGCAGGCCATCTTGAACGGCGGTCTCTACGGGGAGGGGCGCATCCTGGCGCCCGGGACGGTCGCCCTGATGACCAGCCCTCTCTCCCTCCCCCAGGCCAAGGGCCGGCGGACGCTGGGCTGGGACGTGGACTCCCCCGCCGCGGTGCGGGGGATCCACTCCTCCCCCGACTCCTTCGGCCACACCGGGTTCACCGGGACCGCGCTCTGGCTCGACCCACCGACCGAGACCCTCGTGGTCTTTCTCAGTAACCGCGTCCATCCGGACGGCAACGGGGATCTGGCAGGCCTCCGGGGGGCCGTGGTCTCGGCGGCAGGGCGCGCGCTCCTGGAAGGACCCGATCCGGAACCCGCAAGCCCGCCCGTCAGCATTCAGCCGGGAGTGGAGGTGCTCGGCCGGCTGGCCTTCGCCCCGCTGGCGGGCCGGCGGGTCGGGCTGGTCACGAACCAGACGGGTCGGGACCGGGCGGGGCGCCGGACGGCGGACCTGCTGCGGGAGGGGGGAGTGCGGCTTCGCGCCCTCTTCAGTCCGGAGCACGGCCTTGCGGGGAGCGCACAGGGGCCGGTCCCCACCGGCAGGGATGCGGTCTCCGGGCTGCCGGTCCACAGCCTCTATGGGGCCACCCTGCGCCCCACGCCGCTGATGCTGCGGGGGCTGGACCTCCTCCTCTTTGACCTCCAGGACGTGGGGACCCGCTTTTACACCTATATCACCACCCTGGGGTACGTGCTGGAGGCGGCGGCCGCAGAGGGGTTGCCGGTCGTCGTCCTGGACCGCCCCAACCCGATCACCGGACGCGTCGTGGAGGGTCCGGTCCTCGACCCCGACCTGACCTCCTTCACCGCGTACCATTCGCTCCCGCTCCGTCACGGGATGACCGTGGGGGAACTGGCCCTGCTCTTCAACGGCGAGCGGGGGATGGGGGCGGAGCTCACGGTCATCCCGGCCCGAGGGTGGCGGCGGGAGCAGTGGTTCGACGAGACCGGGATCCCCTGGGTGAACCCCTCCCCCAACATCCGGAGCCTGACCGGGGCCACCCTCTACCCGGCGGTGGGCCTCCTGGAGTCGGCGAATCTCTCCGTTGGGCGCGGGACCGAGTCTCCCTTTGAAGTCCTGGGGGCCCCCTGGGTCAACGGGGACGCGCTGGCCACCGATCTCACCGCCCTGGACCTGCCCGGCGTCCGGTTCGTCCCGACGGCCTTCACCCCGAATGCGTCGGCCTACCAGGGGAAGGCCTGCCAGGGGGTGCGGGTCATCGTGACGGACCGGGAGCGCTTCCGGGCCGTCCAGACCGGCCTCGAGGTGGCCGCCGCGCTCAACCGGCTCTACCCCGGGACCTTCCTCCTCGAGAAGGTGCAGCAGCTCCTCGGGAACCGGACCGCGATGGCGTGGCTGAGGCAAGGGGATGGACGCGCGGCGGCGGGCGCGGAACCCGAGGCGCTGGAGGCGTTCCTGCGGGTGCGGGAGCGGTACCTGCTCTACTGAGTCCGGGTTCTTAGTAGAGGCGCGCGACCACCCTGCCGGGCAGCGGGGTCCGTAAGAGGCCGGCGCGGGAGCGGGGGACCGTGACGGCGTCCGGGTCCCCGTCGCTCACGAAGCGCTCCTCCGGCCGGCGGGCGAAGTGCCCGAGCCAGCGATCCATCTCGGCGGAGATCGCCTGGATCCGGGGCAGGTGGAAGGGGTCGAAGGCGGCGGCGAAGGGGGAGAGCGCAGGCCCCCCGGCCACCATCAAGATCGCCTCGTGGCGGTAGGTGGTGCCGCCGGATTCGCCCGCAATCGCCGGGGCCAGTTCGGCCGGGTAGGCGCCGAAGGGGAGTGCGAGCGTCCGGACCGGATAGCCGGGGACTGCCTCCTGGATGATGCGGACGGCCGAGGCGAGCTGGTGGCGGATCGTGGCCGCATCGGCGCGGGCCAGGTTGTGATGCCACAGGGTGTGGTTGCCGATCTCGAATCCCAGTTCCACTAGGTGGCGGAGCTTCCGGTGCTCGTAGGCCGGCTGCCCGAAGAAGCGGTGCGGCTGGGCCGCGGCCGGCAGGACGTAGAAGGTGGCCTTGGCGGCGAAGTCGGGGTGCGTCCGGTGGAACTCCAGCAGGATGCCGACAGCCGAGTCCGGGTCAATCTCGATGTCGCCGTCCCGCACCATATATCTGAACTGGCCGGGCGAGGAGTCGTCGAACGTGAGGACGACGGGGCTGAGGCCCGCGGGCAGGGTGATCCGGCCGTCGAGGACGTCCCCCAGGGCGACCGGCCGGTATCCCTCCCGGTACAGGCGGTCGAGGTCGGCGCGGAAATTCTCCACGCTCCGCGTCCAGCGGCCCTCGTCGCCTCCGATCCGGTGGTACTCCAGGATGAGGATCCGCCCCGCCTCGTTGGGGAGTCGCGCGGGCAGAACGGGGAGGGGCGGGGCGGCCGTTGCGGCCGGCGCCAGGGCGACGCGGGTGACGGCCGCCGCGCCGCCCAGAAGGTAGAGGGCTCCCGTTGCCGCGAGGAGCAGAGTGCGCCGGCTTACTCGTCCGGCCACGTGGGACTCCCGTTCGCCCCCGGGGGGTGGCCGTTCTCCCCCTCCGGGCGCTCCTCGGCCAGGCCGGGCTTGGGGGCGAGGGCCGCTGCGGTGTACCGCACCCGCGGGTTCCAGAGCATCCAACCGTCCGCCCCCACCGCCTCCTCCGAGCCACGGATCTCCGCGAGCACCTCCCGGGGCGTGTACCGGCGCCTGTCGAAGGCGTAGTCGCGGAAGTCCTGGAGCCAGGGGCGGATCCGGACCGGGGTGCCCCGGAGGCGCTCCCGGGCCCGGACGAGGCTGTGATACACGATCTCGTACGGGTAGGCGACCGGGTGGCGGTACCCCGGGATCCCCAGGTGGTAGGAGGACGGATAGACCATCGGCGAGAGGACGTCCACGTATCGGGCCATGTCTTCGATCCGCTGGCCGATGCCGGTGTCATCGGTATTCCAGAGGGTGTAGCCGAAAACATCGGCGGCGACGAAGGCGCCGAGCGGCTTCAGCGCAGCCGCGGCCTCCGCCAGAAACCCGCTGATCGCGGCCACCCGCTCCGCCAGGTCCGGGGGGCGGGAGTAGAGGGCATGCTGGATCCCGCCGTCGCTAGGGAAGCGGATGTAGTCGAACTGGATCTCGTCGAACCCCTTCTCGACCGCCTCCTTCGCCACCGCGATAATGTAGGCCCAGACCTCGGGGCGGAACGGGTCCACCCAGGCGAGCCCCTCGTGGTCAATCCAGGGCTCCCCGGTCCGGGCATCCAGGACAGCCCACTCCGGGCGGGCCGCCGCCAGGACCGGGTCCTTGAAGGTCACGATGCGGGCGATGGTGTAGATCCCCTGGGCCTTGAGCGCCGGCAGCAGGGCCTCCACGTCGCGGAAGGTGGTGACGCGGGTGGCCCCGATGGCCTGGGCCAGCGGGACATCGCTCTTGTACGAGATGAATCCCCGGTCCCCCTTCACGTCAACGATCAGCGTATTCAGCTCGGTCCGCTCGAGGAGCTCCAGGGTGCGGGTGCGGATCTCCCGGTCCCCGATCCCGTAGAAGGTGATGTACACCCCCCGGGGGGTGAACGGCTCGAGGCGGACGGTCACCTGCCGCTCTTCCCCGGCCGGGACCAGCACCTCCGCCGCCCGGTAGTGCACCGCCTTGACCAGGACGGCCCCCCCATCCCCGGAGAAGGGGAGCGCAAAGCGGCCCTCCTCGGTGACGGCCAGGACGCGCCCGCCGGCGAGGATGCGGGCCCCTTCGAGCGGCCGGCCGGTCTGAGCATCCTCGACGAGGCCGAGGAGCCGCGGGGGCGCTTCGCCCGCCTGGGTCGCGTTCGCGTGGGGGAGCCGGAACCAGGCGTTCGGCTCCGGGAGAACGACCCGCGCGAGGACCGGCTCGCCGGCGCGCAGGCCGCCCGAAGACGCGCGCCTGTAGCGTGGCTGCCGTTCCCCGGCGCGGGCGATGGCGAGGGCCGCGCGCGCGCGGGCCGATCGCGCGGCTGGCGATTGCCACCTGAGATCGGGTCGAGCCTCAAGGGTAAGCGGAGGATGAAGCCCGGAGCGGAGCGCGGACAGGGCCAGAACCTGGAGGCCCAGCAGGACCGCGAGGGAGAGGGCGGGTTCGAGCCACAGCCGCCAGGCGGCGGGATGGCGG
>JAHFDC010000004.1 GCA_023249205.1 Candidatus Methylomirabilota bacterium | reverse complement strand
ACCGAGACCAGTTCCTCCTCCACGAACCCCAGGATCCCCCTGAGCTCCCCCTCGGCGGCCTTCCTGAGGGCAGCGTTGACATCCTTCACCGTCACCACCTTCTCCAATTCCGCCACCAGGTCCACCAGGGAGACGTTGGGGGTGGGGACCCGGATCGCGATGCCGTGCATTTTCCCCTGGAGCTGCGGCAAGACCAGGCCGATGGCCTTGGCGGCCCCGGTGGCCGTGGGGATCTGGGAAAGGGCGGCGGCCCGGGCCCGGCGCAGGTCCTTGTGGGGGAGATCGAGGATCTGTTGATCGTTGGTGTAGGCGTGGATGGTGGTCATGAACCCGTGCCGGATGCCGAACGCATCCAGCAGGACCTTGGCCACGGGGGCGAGGCAGTTGGTGGTGCAGGAGGCATTGGAGATGATGCGGTGCCGGGCCGGATCGTAGGCCTCCTCGTTCACCCCCAGGACGACCGTGACGTCCGGATCCTGCGCCGGGGCCGAGATGATCACCCTCCGCGCCCCCGCCTCCAGGTGCGTGGAGGCGCCGGCCCGGTCGGTGAAGCGGCCCGTGGACTCCACCACCACCTCCACCCCCAGACTCTTCCAGGGGAGCTTTGCCGGCTCCTTCTCCGCCAGGACCTGGAGGGTCTTCCCGTTCACGACAAGGCCACCGTCCTTCGCCTCCACCGTCCCCTTGAACGCTCCGTGGACCGAGTCGAAGCGGAGCAGGTGGGCGAGCGTCCGGGCATCCGTGATGTCGTTGACGGCGACGAAGTCCAGGCCCGGCTCCGCGCACGCTGCCCGGAAGAAGTTGCAGCCGATTCGCCCGAACCCGTTGATGGCGACGCGCATCCCCATCCCCCCCCTCCGCACGGTGACGCGGCCGGCCTGCTCATGCGGCGACGGCGCGGCCCGGTTCCCCCATCGTAAGAGCCCGGGCGGGAACCGTCAACCCCCCGCCCCTCCCCACTACGCTCCCGCCCGGGCCGTCGGCCCCAGCCGCGTCAGTTCGGCGCGTATGTAGGCGGAGATCTGGACCCTGTCCCCCTCCGCGAGGCCCTCGAACTTTATCCCCACCCCCCCCTCTTCCGCCTCCTTCTGCTCCCGGCGCCAGACGACCCACCCGGGCACCTCGAAGAGCCGGGGGAGCCCGGGGAGGATGAACTGGAGACCGAGGAGATCCCCCACCAGCAGTCCCTCCGGGCTTGCGAGGAACATGCCGCTGGCGCTGATGTTCGCAACGATACCCTGGAACTGCCGCTGCTCCGCCCGAACGTTCACCACGACGCCGGCCGGGCCCCGCAGGGAGGCCCTCTGCTCCGCCCCCTTGGGGTGCAGGAGGCCCCCGACCCGGTAGACGAGCTGGTCCCCCACCAGCCGCTTGTCCTGGAGCCCCGCCACCTGAAGGCCCTGGAGGCGGTCCAGGATCCGGTGCGTCTCGGCGCCGACCGTGAGGGCCACGATGGGGGGGCGCCCCCCGCCGGGCCGCCCCTTCAGCCAGGCGTAGAGGCCGTTCGCCTCGGGGCCGTGCATCTGCACATCGAGCAGCAGGAGATCAACAGGGAGTCCTCCTTCGAGGCGCCGCTGCGCGGCAGCCGGCGCGGCTTCCTCCACCACCTCGTATCCCGCCTTCCGCAACAGCCCGTCGATGATCCTCCGGTACGCCTCGGTTTCCTCCACCACCAGGATCCGCTTGCGTGTCTCCATCCGACCGTCCCCCCCTGCTCAGGCCACGCGGGCCAGGGTGTAGACTCCCACCGCGGCGGCGCCGGATGCGCGCAGCACCCGGGCACACTCTGCGGCGGTGGCCCCGGTGGTAAAGACGTCGTCAATGACGAGCAGCCGCCTCCCGCGCACCGCGCCCGGCACCCGGACAGCGAAGGCCCCGCGGACATTTCTCCGACGGGCCACCGCATCCCCGCTCTGGGGTGCCGTCGGGCGGACCCGCATCAGGGCGCGCCGAAGGAGGGGGCGGGCCGCCGCCCGGCCCAGGGCCTCGGCCAGCGCCTCCGCCTGGTTGAACCCCCGCTCCCTGAGCCGGCGCCGGTGCAGCGGCACCGGCACGAGGGCGTCAAAATCCGTGAGGTCCAACCGCCCAACCGCCGCCGCGTGCATGAGCCGGGCCAGCGGTGCCGCCAGGGCCTGCCGGCGGCCGTGCTTGAGGGCCAGGAGGAGAGCCCTCACCGGGCCGGTCTCCCCGTAGGGGAGGGCGGCGCGGGCCAGCAGGAACGGGGGCGGTCGCCGTTGACAGGCCCCGCACTCCAGAGGGAGGTCCGCCGCGCCCCCGGCCTGGGGCGGAAGGCCCCCGGCGCCGGCGAGCGGGCGACCGCAGACGGCGCACCCTTCACCCGGGAGCCGCGGGAGGGTCCCCCAGCACGGCCCGCAGACCCCCCCGGCGGCGCCGCGCGCGAGCGGCCCCGCGCAGAGGAGGCAGGGGGCCGGGAAGAGCAGGCGCAGGAAAGCCTCCCAGAGCTCGCGGACGGTCACGACGGGTCCCTCGGGGAGAACGGGCCCCGGCAGGAGCCGGGGGCAGGCGGGAGGCGCCGGGCCCGGGCGGGGGGCGCCCCGCGGGGGCGGACACCTGGGGTTAGCGGCTCTCTTCCTCCTCCTGGCAGGGGATGCAGTACCCGGCGAAGGGGAGGGCCTCCAGCCGTTTCTCGCTGATCTCCTCCCCGCACTTCTCGCACCGGCCGTACGTGTTCTGCCGCATCTTGTCCAGGGCCGCGTCCACCTGCCGGAGCAGACGCCGCTCCGCATCCCCCAGGGAGAAGAGGAACTCCTTCGTGTAGGCGGAGGCCGCCTGGTCGGCGATGTCCTGGATCGCGTCGTCCCCGGCCTGGAGGCTGCTGGCGCTCCGGGTCCGGACCCCGCTGATCAACTCCTTGCGCTTCTCCTGCAGCCGCCGCTGCAGCACCTTCAGTTTCGTCGCCTTCACCGAACCTCCCCACCCCGCCGGTCATCCTGGACAGCCGGCCGGCGCCCGGGAGCGGGCGGCTACTCAATACCGTAGCGCTTGCGCTTTTCCAGCAGGGTCTTGCGATTGATGCCCAGGATGCGGGCGGCCCGGCTCTTGTGCCCCCGAACCCGCCGCAGCACCCGGCGGATGTACTCCCGCTCCAGTTCCTCCAGGGTCATGAGCTCCTCGTCGGGCGCGCCATCGCTGGCAACCGCCATCAGGTTCACGGCCAGTTCCTCCGGGGTGAGCGGACCCTTCTCCCAGAGGATCACCGCGCGCTCGATGATGTGCTCGAGCTCCCGGACGTTCCCGGGCCAGGGGTAGCGCCGGAGGAGCGCGGCCGCCTCCGGGCCGATCTCCGGGACCGCCTTGCCGTACCGCGCCCCGAAGCCCTGGAGGAAGTGAGCGGCGAGGGGGAGGATGTCCTCGGGGCGCCGCCGGAGCGGGGGGACCACCACCGGCACGACGTTCAGCCGGTAGTAGAGATCCTCGCGGAACTGGTTCGTCTTGAGGGCCTTCGCCAGATCCCGATTGGTGGCCGCGAGGATCCGGACGTCCACCGAGATGGTCCGGGTCCCGCCCACCCGCTCGAAGGCCCGCTCCTGGAGCACCCGCAGGAGCTTCGCCTGGAGGCTCAGCGGCAGTTCCGCCACCTCGTCCAGGAAGAGGGTCCCACCGTGGGCCAGTTCGAACCGCCCCGGTTTCTCGGCGGCGGCATCCGTGAAGGCGCCCTTCTCGTGACCGAAGAGCTCGCTCTCCAGCAGACCCTCGGGGAGGGCCGCGCAGTCCACCTTGATGAAGGGCCCTGCCCGCCGTGGGCTCGCCTCGTGAATGGCGCGGGCGATGAGTTCCTTCCCGGTCCCACTCTCGCCCAGGATCAGGACGGTGGCGTCCGTGGGCGCCACCTGGGCCCCCATCCGGAGGACGGCCCGCATCTCCGGGGCCTCGGCGACGATGGCGTCAAAGGCTATGCTTCCGCCCCCCATCGCTCCGCCCGCCCCGGGTCGGGGGCGACGAGAACGCGCTGCGGCGCGTCGCCCCAGAGCCTCTCGAGAGCGTAGTATTGGCGCGTAGTTTCCTCGAAAATATGGATAATGCAGTCATTGTAGTCAAGCAAAATCCAGCGCGCTTCGGTATATCCCTCGATGTGCAGCGGTCGCGCCGAGGCCGCGCGAAGGCGCTCATGGATTTTATCGGCAATCGCCTGGACCTGCTTGTGGGTCGGTGCGCTCACGATCAGGAAGTAGTCCGCGAAGGAGCAGAGCCCTCGCAGATCCAGGCTCACCACCGAGTCCGGCTTTCCCTCGGCGGCGGCCGCGGCCGCCAGGTGTACCAGCCGATCAGCCTCGATGGAGATCGTCCTCCTTCCGCCCGCCGCCGCTTGAGGGAGCCGGGCGCTTCTGGTACAGACGGTTCTTCTGCATGTAGGCCGCCACCGTATCGGGCACCAGGAATCGGACGCTCCGCCCCTCCTCGACCAACTGGCGGATCTCCCGGGAGGAGATGTCGAGAGAGACCACCTCCACGAGGAGCACCAGACCCGGGACCGGAGCGCCCCGGGCCTGCTCGGGTCCCACCTCCGAGATCCGCAGGTACTTGAAGGTGGGGTCGCCCAGGGCCGCCCGCTGCTCCCGCGTCAGCGCTCCCTCGACCTCATCCAGGCGCCACCCCGGGCGGGCGGTGACGATGACCTGGGTGAGGCGCAGGAGCTCCTGCGCCTCCTTCCAGCCGCTGAGTTCCAGGAACGCGTCCACCCCCATGATGAAGTAGAGCTGGGTCTCCTTCCCGTACAGGCGGAGGAGTTCCCGGACCGTGTCCACCGAGTAGGAGGTCCCCGGCCGCTTCAGTTCGATCGGGGAGACGGTGAAGTCGGGCGTGAAGACCGTGGCCAGGGAGACCATCTCGTACCGGTGGATGGGGGCCGCCACGTCCCCGGCGTCCTTGTGGGGCGGTCGGGCCGCGGGCACGAAGATGATCCGGTCCAGGCCGAAGGCCAGGTAGATCTCCTCCGCCGCGCGCAGGTGCCCCAGGTGGATCGGGTCGAAGGTCCCTCCCATCACGCCGATGCGCATCCGCCCCTCACCGCTGCGACTGGCGGACCTGGCCGTCCCCCAGGATGACGAACTTGGTGCAGGTCAGTTCCGCGAGCCCCACGGGTCCCCGGGCGTGGAGCTTCTGGGTGCTCACCCCCATCTCGGCTCCCAGCCCGAACTCCCCCCCGTCCGTGAACCGGGTGGAGGCGTTGACGAAGACCGCCCCGGCGTCCACCTCCCGGAGGAAGCGCATCGCGGTGGCATGGTCGGCGGTGAGGATCGCTTCCGCCAACCCCGAGCCGTGCCGCCGGATGTGCGCCACCGCCTCCTCGTACGAGGCGACCACGCGCACCGCCAGGATCAGGTCCAGGTACTCGGTGTCCCAATCGGCGTCGCTGGCCGGCACCACCCCAGGCACGAGGGCCGCCGTCCGCGGGCAGCCTCGGACCTCGACCCCCGCCGCCTTCAGGCGGGCGCCGAAGGGGGGAAGGAAGGCCGACGCTACCGCCTCGTGGACCAGGAGGGTCTCCATGGCATTGCAGACCCCCGGGCGCTCCACCTTGGCGTTGAAGGCGACCTCCGCCGCCATCGCCAGGTCCGCCGCGGCATCCACGTAGGTGTGGCAGAGCCCCTTCTCGTGGGCAAGCACCGGCACCGTCGCGGCCGCCTTGACCGCCCGGATCAGGTCCTCCCCTCCCCTAGGGATGATGCAGTCAATGTAGCGGTCCAGGCGAGCCATCTCGGAGACGGCGGCCCGGTCCGGGCTGGCGACGAACCCGAGCCACCCCTTGGGGATTCCCGCGGCCGCCGCCGCCTCCCCGAGGAGAGCAGCCAGCGCCCCGTTCGTCTCGAGGGCCTCCGACCCGCCCCGGAGGACGACGGCGTTGCCCGCCTTCAGACACAGGCCCGCCACGTCGGCCGTGACGTTCGGGCGCGCCTCGTAGATGACGCCGATGACCCCGAGGGGGACCCGCATCCGCCCGACCAGCAGCCCGTTGGGCCGCCGCCGCATGTCGGTGATCTCTCCGACCGGGTCCGGCAGGGCGGCCACCGCCTCCAGACCCTCCGCCGTCCGCCGGAGGCGACCCGGCGTGAGGGTCAACCGGTCCAGGAAGGCTGCTCCCCGGCCGGCGGCTCTTGCCTTGGCCACCTCGGCGGCGTTCACCTCGAGGAGCGTCGCCTCCGCGCGGCGGAGCGCCGCCGCCATCCCGAAGAGGGCCGCATTCTTCACGCCGCTCAGGAGGGTGGCCAGGACCGCTGCCGCCTCCTTCGCCGCCCGCGCGACCTCGAGGGCCAGGCTCATCCCCTCCCCCCGTTCAGGATCACCAGGTTGTCCCGGTGGATCACCTCGTCCGAGTGCCGGTACCCGAGCGTCCGCTCGATCTCGCCGGTCTTGACTCCCTTGATCCGCTCCACCTCCTCGGCGGTGTAGTTGGCCAGCCCCCGGGCGAACTCGGCCTTATCCGGCCCCACCAGCGAGACCACGTCCCCGACCCCGAAGGGCTTCAGGGTCCCCTTCACGCCGGACGGGAGCAGGCTCTTCCCGCGCTCGACCAGGGCCCGCTTGGCTCCCTCGTCCACCAGGATGGTCCCCTTGGGCCGGCTGGCGAGGGCGAGCCAGCGCTTGCGCCCCTGGAGCCGCTCGGCATCGGGGAGGAAGAGGGTTCCCAGGGGCTCTCCGGCGAGAAGGCGGGTGAGGGTGTCCGGGAGCGTCCCGTTGCCGACCAGGGTCGGGATGCCCGAGGCGGCCGCCAGGCGCGCCGCCTCCACCTTGGAGGCCATTCCGCCCACCCCCGTGGCGGAGGCCGGCGCCCCCGCCCAGTAGGCCCCCTTCGCCTCGTCCCCAGTCACCACCGGGATCAGGCGGGCCTTCGGGCTGCGCCGCGGATCGGCGGTGAAGAGACCGTCGGTGTCGGTCAGGATGACCAGCAGATCGGCATCCATGAGCGCGGCCACGAGGGCCGAGAGGCGGTCGTTATCGCCGAACTTGATCTCCTCCACGGCCACGGTGTCGTTCTCATTGATAATGGGCAGAACGCCCAGGTCCAGCAGGGTGAAGAGGGTATTGCGCGCGTTGAGGTACCGGGTGCGGTCCCTGAGGTCGTCCCCGGTGAGGAGGACCTGGGCCACCTTCACCCCGTGACCGGCGAAAGCCTCCTCGTAGGTCCGGATGAGGGCCCCCTGCCCGATGGCTGCGGCCGCCTGCTTCAGCGGGATGCTCCGTGGTCGCTCCGTGAGGCCGAGCCTCCCCACGCCGGCCACGATGGCTCCTGAACTGACCAGGGCCGCCTGCCGCCCCGCCTGCCGGCAGGCGTGGATCTGGGCCGCGAGCGACCGGATGATCCGGGTCTCCAGGGCGAAGGAGCCATGCGAGAGGACCCCCGAGCCGACCTTCACCACGAGCCGGCGAACGCTCCGGAGGAGGGCGGGCCTATCGGGCAGCCGCGCGGGGGATGGGACGGGCATGACCTACCTCCCGGACCTCCTGAAGCAGACCGTACAGGGCTCGCCGCAGCGCCTCCACGCCCGCCCCCGTGGCCGCCGAGACGGGCAAGCACGGGACGGCAGCCGCAGCGCAGTGGGCGATCAGGCGCCCGAGGGGCTTTTCGTGCGGCAGGTCAATCTTGTTGGCGGCCACGACCCGGGGCCGCTCCGGCAAGGCCCGGCCGGATTGCGCAAGTTCCTCCTCCACGATCCGGTAGGCGGCCACCGGGTCTGCCGCGGCCCCGTCGGCCGCGTCAATGACGTGGACCAGGACCCGGACCCGCTCGATGTGCCGGAGGAACTGGTGCCCGAGTCCCGCGCCGCGGGAGGCGCCCTCGATGAGCCCGGGGATGTCGGCGATGACGTAGGAGGCCCCCGGCCCGAGGACGGCAACCCCCAGGTTCGGGGTGAGGGTCGTGAAGGGGTAGGCAGCGATCTTCGGGCGGGCGGCGGTGCAGGCCGCGAGCAGGGTGGACTTCCCGCTGTTGGGGAGCCCCACGAACCCGACGTCGGCCAGGAGCTTCAGCTCCAGAAGAAGAGTCCGGGCCTCGCCCGTCCCGCCCGGCTCGGCGATCCGGGGCGCGCGCCGCGTGGGCGTCGCCATCCGCCCGTTGCCCCGCCCCCCGCGGCCCCCCCGGGCGACGGTCACGCGCTCCCCGGGTGCCGTCATGTCAGCCAGGAGCCCGCCGCTCCCGGCGTCAGTCACCACCGTCCCCACGGGGACGCGGATGACGCAGTCGGCCCCCCGCTTCCCTTCGCGGTTGCTCCCCTCCCCGTGCCCCCCCCGCTTGGCCCGGTAGTGCTGCTGGTACTTCTGGTCAATGAGGGTGCTCAGGGTGTCCGTCGCTTCAAGCAGGATGCTGCCGCCGTCCCCGCCGTCGCCCCCGTTGGGGCCCCCGCGGGGGACGTACTTCTCCCGGCGGAAGGAGACGCACCCTCGCCCCCCGTCCCCCGCCCTCACGTGGATGCGCGCAAGGTCAACGAACACGCCGCGCCGCTAGGGCGTGACAGCGGTGACATGGACGAAGCGGCCCTGCCCCCCGCGAGTGGTGATCGAGACGGTTCCGGTGATGCGGGCAAAGAGGGTGTCGTCCCGTCCGATGCCGACGTTCTCCCCCGGCTTGAACCGGGTCCCCCGCTGGCGAACCAGGATCGCGCCCGCCGGGACGAGCTCTCCCCCGAACCGCTTCATCCCCAGACGCTGGCTGTGGGAGTCCCGCCCGTTCCGGGAGGACCCCATCCCCTTCTTGTGCGCCATGACATCCCTCCGGGGCCGGCCCGGCCCCTACCCCCCGCTGATCGCGGTGATCCGGACAGTCGTCTGAGCCTGCCGGTGCCCCCGGGTCCGACGGTACTTCTTGCGGCGCTTGAACTTGAAGACGATGACCTTTCGCGCCCGCCCCTGCAGCACGACCTCCCCGGTGACGGACGCTCCGGCGACGGTGGGCGTTCCCACCGTCACCCGATCCCCTTCCGCCACCAGCAGGATCCGGTCGAAGCTGACGGGACTGCCCGGCTCGCCCCCGAGGCGCTCCACCTTCAGGAGATCGCCCGGGCTGACCCGATACTGCTTTCCGCCCGTCTCCAGCACCGCGTACACTGCCTGATCCTCCGTGAGGCCGCCCGCGTCCGCCGCCCCGGCGGGCGCCTAAAACCAGCGCGCGGAGGCAAGAGCCTCCACGCGGGTGGAGCAAGATTCTATAGCAGGCGCACCGCCCGGTGTCAAGAACGAGCCGCCTTGGCCCCGCCCTATACTTCCTGGAGTTGGTACTTGGCGAGCGGCCAGGACTCCTCCGCCCCCAGCGTGATCTCCCCCCCGTACTGCTGTTGCAGGGCCTCGATGACCTCCGCCTCTTCGGCCTTGAGCCAGGCGGTCACATCCGGGTGCGCGCGGATCCGGACCTGGGGCGGCTTCCGCCGGTACAGCTGCCACTCCACCTCCCGGAGGATCTGATACGCGATGGACGGGAGGGCCCGGATCGCCCCGGTGCCCCCGCAGGTCGGGCAGGTCTGGCTGATGGAGCGGATGAGCCCCTGCTTGACGCGCTTGCGGGTCATCTCCACCAACCCCAGGTCAGACAGGAGCGAGACATTGGTGGGGGCGCGGTCCGGCTTCAGGGCCTCCTTGAGCTCGATCACCACCTTGTCCCGGTGCTCCTGCCGCGCCATGTCAATAAAGTCTATGATAATGATCCCCCCGAGGTCGCGCAGCCGGACCTGGCGGGCGATCTCCCGGGCAGCCTCCAGATTCGTCCGGAAGACCGTCTCTTCGAAGTCGTGCTTCCCCACGTACTTGCCGGTGTTCACGTCAATGGAGACCAGCGCCTCGGTCTCCTCGATGACGATGTAGCCCCCCGACTTGAGCCAGACCTTCGGCCGCAGGGCCTTCTCGATCTCCTTCTCGATGCCGAACGACTTCAAGATCGGTTCATCCTCCGTGTACAGGTACAGGAGGGATCGGAGGTCCGGGAAGAGCGACTCGGTGAACTCCAGGCAACGCTCGTACTCCGGGGGAGAGTCCACCACCAGCCGGGCCACGTCCCGGGTGAAGAGGTCCCGGAAAAGGCGGAAGACCAGGTCCAGGTCCTTCTGGACCAGGGCGGGTGCCTTCAGGCCCTCCGCCTTCTGCCTGATCCTCTGCCAGAGGGAGCGGAGGAACTCCAGGTCCGCCTGGAGATCGGCGCGGCTCTTCCCCACCCCCGCCGTCCGGACGATGACCCCCTCGCCGCGCCCATTGAACTCGTCCACGATGTTCCTGAGCCGCTGGCGCTCCCCCTCGTTCTCGATCTTCCGCGAGACGCCGATGTGATTCTCCATCGGCATATAGACCAGGAAGCGGCCGGGGAGGGTGATGTGGGAGGTGATGCGGGCCCCTTTGGTTCCGAGCGGCTCGCGGGCGACCTGGACCAGGACCTCCTGCCCCTCCTGGATGAGCTCCTCGATGGAGGGGTGTGGGCGCCGCTTCGCGGGGGGCTGGGGGGCTGGCCGGATCTCCTCCGGCACTTCAGCCTGGCCCCCCCCATCGGTTTCCCCCAGGCCGAGGAGGTCCTCGTACTCCTCCATGTCCTCGAAGATATCCCGGACGTACAGGAAGGCGTCCTTGTTGAGGCCGATGTCCACGAAGGCCGCCTGCATCCCGGGGAGGATCTTCAGGACTCGCCCCTTGTAGATATTCCCGGCAACGCTCCGGGTCTTCAGGTCGTCAATCATCAACTCGACCAGGTGGCCGTCCTCCAGGATGGCGACCCGGGTCTGGGTCATCGAGGCGTTCACGATGATCTCGCGCTTCATGGGGAGGTGTGACCTCTTGGGTGGATGCCCTACGCGGGGACCGGGGCCGGCGTCGGCGAATGGACCGGCGTGAGCCCGAGGCCCGTGCGGGTGATGGTGAGATGCCCGTCCAGGCCGGCCAGCGCGTCGGGGGTGAGGTGCGGGGCCAGGAAGGCCCGCAGCACCTCCCGGGGCCGGACGCCGGCCCCGGCCTTGAGGCGGAGGAGGAAGGCGCCAGGGCCGATGGGAACGAAGACCTCCAGGGCCGGGCGGGCGTTGACGGTGATGGTCTCTCCTTTGCGGAAGCCGTCCACGGGGATCGTCTCCCGGGTGAGGAACGCAGCGCAGGCGGCAGCCCCATCCGGCAGGGCGGCCGCCGTGGAGGGGGACAGGATCGCCCGGTACTCGGCAGTGAGCACCTGGGAGGTGAGGGAGGGGGCCGTGAGGGGGACCTCCCGCGCGTCCTTCAGGTGCAACTCGGGGGGGAGCGTGGCATTGACCCGGGCCGCGAAGTCCTCCACCGCCACCCGCTCCCGCAATTCCACATCCGCCAGCTCCGCCACCCCCTCCACGCCCACGGGCAGGCCCATGGCAATCGAAAGGCGGGGCTGCGGGTTATAGCCCTGCGTGTAGCCGAAGAGATAGCCGGCGCGGCGGACGGCCCGCGTGAACGTCCGGAAGACCTCCAGGTGGGACAGGAACCGCAGTTCCCCCCGCTTCTGGAAGGCAAAGCGGATCCGCTGAACCGCGGCCGCGGAGGGAGCAGCCTCCGTGGGGCGAGCGGGCAGGTGGGCCAGAGCCGGCGGGGCCTCCGCTGCCGGGGCCGGCGGAGTCGCCGCCGACTCCACCCCGCCAGCGGGCGCACCGCGGCCGGTCCCGGGCATCGCGGGGAGGGTGAGGAGCGGCAGCGCTCTCCCGTTGCCGCCGCCTCCACCGGCCGGCCCCTGTGCCGCCTCCTTCCGCCTGGCCGCGAGCCGCTCCGCCTCCGCGTGGTCGTGCCACTCCTGCCAGGAGGGGATGCAGACCGCCCCGCAGGCCTGACAGGGGGCCACGTGGCAGTCGGGGGTCGTGGCGGCCTTGAGCGCCTTGCGCCACTCCCGCTGGAGGAACTTCTTGGTCACCCCGCAGGAGATGTGGTCCCAGGCGAGCGGCTCCTCGGGCCCGATGTTCCGGTTCGCGATGGGGAAGGGGTCCACCCCGCAGGCCTCGAAGGCACCCATCCACCGGTCGAAGTCCAGGTGCTCCGACCAGCCGTCCAGGCGGGCGCCCCGCCGCGTGGCCTCGGCGATGACCGGGCCGGTCTCCCGGCCCCCCCGGGAGAAGGCCGCCTCCAGGAAGGAAGACCGCACGTCGTGCCACTTGAACTTCACCCCGGCCGCCCGGAGACGGGCCTTGAGGAACTGCTGCTTCTCCCGCAGGACCTCCATCCGGTCCTGCCCGGCCCACTGGAACGGGGTGTGGGGCTTGGGCACGAAGGAGGAGACGCTGACGGTCAGGGCGAAGGCGCGCGAACCCTTCCGCCGGCCGAGCCGCTGGGCCTCCACCGAGAGCCGGACCAGTTCGTCCAGGTCGGCCTGGGTCTCGGTGGGGAGCCCGCACATGAAGTACATCTTGAGGGCACCCCAGCCGGCCTCCGCGGCCGCCGCGACGGCCCGGAAGACCTCCTCCTCGTCCACGATCCCCTTGTTGATGACCTCCCGCAGGCGCTGGCTCCCGGCCTCGGGGGCGATGGTGAAGCCGGTCCGCCTCACCCGCATAATTTGATCGGCCAGTTCGGGCTTCAGCCCCTTGACCCGCAGGGACGGGAGGGAGAGGCCGATCCGCTCCCCCTGGAAGTCATCCATCAGTTTCGGGAGGAGGCCCGAGAGGCAGGAGAGGTCGGCGATGCTGAGGGAATTCAGCGAGGCCTCCTCGTAGCCGGTCGCGGCCAGCGCTCGCTGGGTCATCTCCCGGATCTCGTCGGCCGGCAATTCCCGGAGCGGCCGCTCAATCATCCCGGCCTGGCAGAAGCGGCAGCCCACCGTGCAGCCGCGCATGACCTCGATGTTCACTCGGTCGTGGACGATCTCCATGAAGGGGACCGGGATCTGGGCGTAGTCAATCGTGTCGAGCCGGGTCATGATCCGCTTCTCGATGACCTGGCCGGGCGCGAAGCAGGCGGGGACGTACATCCCGGGGAGGGCCGCCCAGGCCTTGAGGAGCTCCTCCCGGCGCCCTCCCGCCCGCCGCCAGGCCAGGAAGGTGTTCACGAGATCGTGGACCGCCTCCTCCCCGTCTCCGATGACGAAACAGTCAATGAAGTCGGCGATCGGCTCCGGGCTGTAGGAGCAGGGACCCCCCGCCACCACGAAAGGGTCCCCCTCGCGCCGGTCCGCGCTCCGGATCGGGATTCCCCCCAACTCCAGCATATGGAGGATCGTGGCGTAGGAGAGCTCGTACTGGAGGGTGAAGCCGACGAGGTCGAAGGCCCGGAGCGGCAGGCCCGACTCGACGCTGGCCAGCGGGATTCCCCGCCGGCGCGCCAGCGCCTCGAAGTCGGGCCACGGGCAGTAGACCCGCTCCGCCACCACCTCCGGCCGGCGGTTCAGGAGCTGGTAGAGGATCTTCAGGCCGAGGTGGGACATCCCGATCTCATAGACATCCGGGAAGGCGAGCGCCACACGGACAGCCGCGGCCCCGGGATCCTTCCGGACGGTGAGGTACTCCCGCCCGATGTAGCGGGAGGGCTTCTCCACGAAGGGCACCACTTCCGCGAGAATGCGCTTCCGGACCCGCTCCGTGACACCAGAAACCATGCGGACCTCCCCGACGGGACGCCGTCAGCCGGGAACCTCACCCGCCGAACGCCCCATAGTGTAGAGGATGCGAGTGGGCCGAGTAAAGCAGGGACTTGAGGGCTTGACGGGAGCTGGCCCCAGATGCTAGAGGGGGCCGATTTCTCCGGAAGGGAGGGCGGCGGATGGTGGGGGACAGAAGGCTGCCGGGTGGATGCAGGGCCTTGGGAGCCGTGCTGCTGCTTGCCATGGCCGCGGCCACGGCCCCCGCGGAGATCCCGGTCCCCGAGGGCACCCAGGAGGCTGGGCGCCTCCAGGTCTGGATCACCGACCGCCGGGAGGCCATCACGGACTTCACGGCGCTCCCGGTGACCATCGCCGCCGTGGCGCTTCACCCGGACGGCCGGCCGCGGCGGGAGGGATGGCTCCGCCTCCTGACCCCCGCCCAGGCCGTGGACCTGGTGCAGGCGACGCGGGAGCCGGTGCTCCTGCTCGAGGCCCCCGCACCGCCGGGAGCCTACGACGCCGTCCGTCTCGAGATGGACCGGGGCCGGGGCACCCTCACGACCGGAGAGGAGGTGGCGGTCGCGGTCCCGTCGCGGGGGGCCGCCTCCGTCTCATTCCGCATCCAGGCCGGCTCGACCACGGTCCTCACCCTGGACCTCGTCGTTCACGACATGACGGACCAGCCGGGGAAGCGCTACGAGGTCGCCATCCGGAAAGCGACGGTCAGGCGCTAGGACTTCTCAGCGCGCGTCCCGCGCGCAGCGGAAGCCGATCTTGTTGTTGCGGTAGTCGGGGATGCGGTCGTAGCGGTTCGTCACGGTGCTCCAGTCCGAAGGACCGCCCCAGGAGCCCCCCCGGACGACCCGGGCCTTGCCCGCCGGGGGTCCGGGTGGATTGCGGGCCGGGGCGGTACTGTAGTAATCGGCCTGGTACCAGTCGGCGGTCCACTCCCAGACATTCCCCGCCATGTCCAGGGCGCCGGAGGGGCTGGCCCCGGCCGGGAAGGACCCCACCGGCGCGACCTCGGGGAACCCGTCGGCCGCGCCGACGGTGTTCGCACGGCTGACGTCGAAGGTCTCCCCCCACGGGTAGCGCCGCCCGTCGGTCCCGCGCGCCGCCTTCTCCCATTCCGCCTCGGTCGGGAGCCGCTTGCCGGCCCACCGGCAGTAGGCCTCGGCGTCCGGGTAGCCGACCTGGGTGACCGGGTGCTCAGGGAGCGGGGCGCTCCCCGGCCCCTTCGGGTGCCGCCACTCGGCCCCGCTCGTCCGCACGAACTTCCCCCCCTTGCCCCACTCGCCGACCCAGACCCAGGCCCAGCCCTCACGCTCCGCGAC
>JAHFDC010000089.1 GCA_023249205.1 Candidatus Methylomirabilota bacterium | reverse complement strand
TCGGAGTTCTTCGACGAGATCGAGGAGGAGATCCTCTCCTGCCGCGACCGGGCCCCGGAGTGGCAGAAGGGCCGCCTCGACACCTACGAGGATCCGCACCTCAAGCCCATCAGCCCCGAGACCACCGCTTACGCTGAAGGCTACGTCTAGCCCTTCCCGTCAGCCCAGCAGTTCGAGCATCTCCGCCGCCGGGACCGCGACCCCGGTGAGGATCGGGGTGTCCCGCGCCGTGTAGCGGCTTGCCTCCGTCTCTCGCAGTTCCATCACAAGGTCCAGGAAATCGGCCGGGACGTCGGACTCGAAGGCGACAACGAACTCCTGATCGTCCAGGCCGAAGGAGTAGCTCGTGTTCAGTTTCACCGTCGGGTACCGGTGCCCGACGGTGATGTGCTCGTCCATCATCCCCTGCCGCGCCGAGCGCGTCAGCCGGTACCAGTCGCGGGTCTTCACGAAGGGGTAGACGAAGAGGTACTTCGCTTCCCCCGGCTTCACGGCCAGGCGGACCCCCTCCTGCCCCTCGTGGACGTGCTTGTCCACGTACACCGAGCGCCTGGTCATCGCCAGGTAGGAGTGGGGAAGGGCCAGGTACTTCCCGAGGCTGCTCTTCAGCAGGCTCGCCTGGAGTTCCTGGAACGCCTCCAGGCGGTCGCTGATCATCCACAGGAGGAAGTCGCAGTCCCCCCGGGTCCCCAGGCAGGAGTAGGTCCGGATCATGAGGCTCGCCCGGGACTCCTCCAGGGCGGCTAGGAACTCCTTGCGGGACGCATCCCGCTCCTCCTGCGGGAGGCGCCGCCAGGCCGGGTCCACCCGATAGGCCCCAAACCGCACGAACTGGCGCTTCTGCCTTGGCTTCCCTTCCTTCTCCGCCATCGCCCTCTCCGCGCTGCCAGCCCCGCCGGCTCCGGGCTCCCGCTACTCCCCCCGGAAGCGGGGCGGCCGCTTCTCCAGGAACGCCTGCATCCCCTCGGCCCGATCGTCCGTCGTGAACAGGAACGCCTGGGCCATCTTCTCGAAGGCCAGGCCGGGGAGCATGCCCTCCGCCATCCCCACGCTGATGGCCGCCTTCGCCAGCCGGACCGCAAGCGGCCCCTTGCTCAGGATGAGGCGGGCCATCTCCCGTGCCCGCGGCAGGAGGTCCGCGTGGGGGACCACCTGGTTGACGAGCCCGATGCTCTTGGCCTCGGCGGCGTCAATGATCGCTCCGGTGAAGATGAGTTCTTTCGCCTTTCCGACCCCCACCAGGCGGGGCAGGCGCTGCGTCCCCCCGGCGCCCGGCAGGATTCCCAGGTTCACCTCCGGCTGCCCGAAGCGGGCCCGCTCGCTGGCGATCCGGAGGTCGCACGCCAGGGCCAGCTCGCAGCCGCCCCCCAGGGCGAAGCCGTTCACCGCCGCGATGGTCGGCTTCGGCAGGCGCTCCAGGGCTGAGAAGGTTTCGGCGAGCCCGTGGCCGAGGCGGTGCTGGGACCCCTTCGTCGCGAGGCTCCGGATGTCGGCCCCGCTGACGAAGGCCCGGTCCCCCGCCCCCGTCAGGATCACGGCCCCGACCGCGCCGTCCTGCTCCAGTGCGCGCAGGGCCTCATCCAGACGCGCCTTGATGGCGTCGTCGAGGGCGTTCAGGACCTCGGGGCGATTGATCGTGAGGGTGGCGATCCCCTCCGCCACCTCCATGAGGAGGACGTCAGCGGCCATGGGCTCTCCCGGGGCGACAGGACGATGGCTGTCAGGACGATGGCTGTATTGTAGAGAGGGAAACCGCTGTTTTCAATCAGAAAGGCGAGCCGCACGCCGTCGCCCACCTGGCGCGTTTCTTGCTGCCCGGGGGGGTGGAGGCGTTTGCCCGATGGATCTCCCCGCGTCGGTGAGGCGATGAGCGAGACGGTCTCCAAGAAGTGGGAGCGGGAACTGCAGACCGTGCTGGCCGAGCTCGCGCGGCTGGAGGAGGAGGCGCTTCAGTTCCTGACGACCTGGGGCCGTGCCCTGGGTCACCTCCGGGAGAGGGTCCAGGTCCTCTCGGCGCCGCCGCCGTCGCCCCCCGCTCCCGCTCCCCCCACGCCGCCGGCCGGTGGCGAGGTGGCCCCGGCCCCGGTGAGCGCGGACCTGCGGGGGCGCGTGCTGATCATTGACGACGAGGCATTCATCCTCGCGATGGTCCGGGATCGGCTGAAGGCCAGCGGGTTCGAGGTCCTCACGGCGAAGAACGGGACAGGAGGAATCGAGCAGGCGAAGCAGCACCACCCCGATGTGATTGTCCTGGACGTCATGATGTCCGGCATGGACGGCTACGAGACCTGTCGGCGGCTGAAGCGGGACGAAACCACCAGAGAGATCGCCGTCATCATGCTGAGCGCCCTGGACAAGGACGGGCTGCACATCAAGGCCTCCCAGGTGGGGGCCGATTGGACGGTGACCAAGTCCCTGGACCCGGCCAAACTCATCAACACGATCGGTCTCGCCCTCCAGAGCCGCCGTCGGAAGGCCCAGTGAGCCCCCGCGCGATTCGGGGGGAGTCGGTGGCGTCGGCCGCGGGGGTGGAAGGGGGCTGGTCTCGCCGTTACCTTTCTCCCCCGCCGGCCCCGGGGGAGGCGCATGCCCACCCCTGACCCCAAACGCTCCTTCCGCTTCTGCCCGGCGTGCAACGAGGAGGTGTACACCTACACGGTCCGGGCTGACCTGGGCCCCGAGGTCCGCTGCTCCTCCTGCGGCCTCCCGCTGGCGGCGGCCAGCGCGCCGGCCCCGGCGCAACTCTCGTGCATCCTGGTGGCCGACGACGACCGGCTCTACCGAACGCTCCTCCGGGATCTGCTCCAGGGGCGGGGGATGGCGGCCACCGTGGAGGCGTGCGCTGGCGGGGCCGAGCTGCTCGCCCGAGCGACGGCTCGCTTCCATGACCAACTGCCCGTGAAACTGGTGATCCTGGACCTGATCATGGCGCCTCTGAACGGGGCTGCGACCGGGATAGCCTTTCGGGCGCTCGAGAAGGGGCTGGGGGTCTCCCCGCCCGTTCCCATCCTCTTCGTGTCAGGGAGCCCGGTGGATGATGCGATGAAGGCCCTCCTCGCGAAGTGTGCGCCGGCCCTCTTCCTGCACAAGGGGGCGGACAAGAGTCCGGAAGCCCTCGGGCGGCGCCTGGAACAGGTCATGGCGATTCTGCTGAAAGCAGCGGGCAGGGGAGGGGAGAACGGATGAGGAAGCGGCGGATCCTGATCGCGGACAATGACCGGTTCGTCGTGGAGGCGCTAGGGGATCTGCTGCGGGAGGCCGGGTTCGGGGTCCGGAAAGCCTACGACGGCCTCGAGGCCCTGCGGGCCATACGCGACGAGCCGCCGGATGTCTTGATCCTGGACCTCATCATGCCCAAGGTGGACGGTGCCCGCCTCTGCCGCTACCTGCGCGAGGATCCCCGCCTCAAGCACATCCCGGTGATCGTCTTCTCGGGCCTGGCGGCCCGGGATATGGGGGAGATGGCCGGGCTGGAGGCCCAGGCCTTCGTGGCCAAGGGGCCCCTTCCCGTGGTGGCTGAGAATCTCCTGAAGGCCGTGAAGGGTCTCGCCGCCGGAGGGGGGACGGCAGAGCCGGCGGATGTGGTCTTCGGCTACGACGGGTTCCGGCCCCGGCAGGTGGTCACGGAGCTCCTCGCCCTCAAGCGCCACCACGAGCACCTCCTCCGGCATCTGGAGGAGGGCGTGGTGGAGGCGGATGCGAACGGCGCCGCCGTCTTCCTCAACCCCTCAGCGGAGGCCTTCCTGGCGGTGGCGGAGGCGGGGGCGGTCGGCAGGGCACTCCTGGAACTTCTGCCGGAGGAGGACCGGGCGGGCTTCCGGGAGGCGCTCGCGTCCCTCGGGAAGGACGGAGGCGCCCGCCCCCGTCACCTCACCCTGCGCGCCACGAGCCGTCCGCTTACGGCGGTGCTGCACCGCGTTCCCCCCGAGGGGATGCATCCGGGCGGCTATCTGCTGATCCTCAGAGAAGGCTAGGCCGGTGGGCCGCTCCCGAGCACCTGATCGAAGAGAGTTTTCAGGAAGAGCCGCTCGACCGGCTGCCCGCCCACGATGTGCTTCTCCATGATCTCCCGGGCGTCCGCCGGCCCCACCTTTCCGTACCAGACCCCCTCGGGGTAGACCACCACCGTCGGCCCGAGCTGGCAGGGGCCGAGGCAGGTGCAGCCGTTCAGGCCCACCTTCTCCCACAGCCCCCGCTTCTCCATCTCCTCCTGGAAGGCGGCCATGGTGTCGCGCCCCCCCTTGCTGGCGCAGTCCCCCTTGGGGTGGCCGGGCGGGCGGGCGTTCATGCAGACGAAAATGTGGTGCCGGTAGTTGATCATCGCGACTCCGTGGCGCGGCGCTCCCGCCTCACTCCGCGACCAGGTTGGTCACCAACCCCTTGGCGATGAGGCGCCCCGCCTCGTCGGTGACGGTCACCTCGGAGACGGCGATCCTGCGCCCGCGGCGAAGCAGGCGTCCCTCGGCGGTGACGGTTCCCCCCTCGACGGGGGCCAGGAAGTTCAGGCTGTACTCCACGGTGGGGATGGGGCCGTCCACCCCCGCGGTGAGGACCGCGAGCCCCCCGGCCGAGTCCACCAGGGCGCCGAGCGCCCCCCCGTGCATGATCCCCTGGGAGTTCTGCAGGTCCGGCCGCAAGGTCAGCCGGACGCGGGCCAGCCCTTCCTCCGCCCCGATGAGTTCCATCCCCAGGAGCTTCCAGAAGGGGGAACGGTCCACGCGGCGGAGCAGGCGGGCGAGGATAGTCTCATCGGGCACGGCGCCCTCCGGGCCTCAATCGGCCTCCTCCAGCGGCTTGCGCCCCGCGAACCCCTCATCGGTCCCGTGCCAGAAGGCCACGCGGTCCTCGTCCGCCTTCCAGCACAGGAGGATGTCCCGCCCCGCTCGCCGGGCCGGGAAGTCCACCAGGAGCAGGTCCAGGTCCTTCAGCAGGCAGCCCAGGTCGTGGATCCTCTGGATCTCCGCCTGGAGTTCTTCCCCGATGAAGCTGGTCTGCTTCCGGAGGGCGAGGAACTCGGACGAGGCCAGGTGGTGGCCGTTGCCGGCCGCCTGGTGGCGGAACGCGGCGAGCGCCTGCTGCTTCTCCTGCAAGTCCCGGCGCTTCTCCGCGATTTGCTCGAGGATCGGG
>JAHFDC010000088.1 GCA_023249205.1 Candidatus Methylomirabilota bacterium | reverse complement strand
CTCCTTTTTCGGTGCGCGTATGGTGAGAACACCGTCCCGGTACGTCGCCGTCACGCTCGCCCCGTCTACGGACGCCGGCAGCAGGATGTGGCGGACGAAGGGACCGGCCATCCGCTCGCGGCGGAGGACCACCTGCCCCTCGGCAGCCGGGCCGCCCTTCCGCTCACCCTGGATGGTGAGGGTACCGTCCACCACGGTCACCTTGACATCCTCCTGCATGACGCCGGGGAGTTCGGCCACGATGATCAGCGCCTCGTCCGTCTCACGGATGTCTACGGCCGGGGACGAACGGCCTTCACTGATGGCTGCCCCCGGACCGAAGACATTCTCAAGGACCCGATCCAGCTGCCAGGGCATATCGAGGATCTGCGGAAAAACTCGCTCCTGGATCAAGAACTTCGGAAACATGCTCGGCTCCCTCCTTACAAAAAGTCTTCCGGCCTCAGTGTCAGCGGGTCTGGCTCTATCCCCTTGATTTCTCTACCCGTCTGAACCATTCATCTCCGGCGCCGTCATCAACTCCATGGCGCTCGAGCCCCCCAAGCGCATTTGCGACAAATAACCTAGTAATTGAGTGAATACTTGTCAAGACTATTTATAAAAGCTTGTTAATCACAGGGCAAAAAATGCCAGAATTAATGACTCAGCAGAAAGAAGTTGGGACCAATGGCTAGTCTGACGCCAACGAATTTGAGATGATGATCGCGCGACGGCCAGGGTGCCGGGCCAAATGACGGGCATCACGAGGCCCGAGGGAGGAGGGGGTACCCGGCAATGGTGGGTGGGGAGGATTACACCGTTTGTACGTTGAGGACCGCCGCGGGTACCACCCGCAGGGTGGTCGGAGAACGACGCGAGGCGAGGTCAGTTGGCCCGGCGCTAGTCAGGCCACTCAGACTCCAGAACCCTCCCGAGATCTCGGAGACTCAGGGCCTGTTCCCTCCCCTGAGTGGGGAGGGGCCCGCCGGCCAGTGGCCGGCGCCGAGTGGACCGCCCCTCCGAGGCCTCCCAGGACTCCTGGCAGTTGCGGCACCGGAGCGCGAACGGGAGGGAGCGGAGACGCTCCACACCGATCTCCTCCCCGCAATCTACACAGAAGCCGTAGACCCCCTCCCCCAGGCGCCGCAGGGCGAGATCCACTTGCCTCACCATCTGCACTCGGCGATCCATCGCAGCCGATTCCACGTCTGCCAGAAGCGCCCGAGCCGCGGCCTCCCCTTCGTCACCGATTGCTCCCACATCGGCGGGGTTGCCCCCATTGAGGCGGCCCTCGATCTGCCCACCGATCAGGCGCGTCAGGTCGGTCCGTTTGCGGGTGAGGATCCGCGAAACCTCCGCACGGCACCGGCTTTCCCCCCGGTGCCCCCGGGTCTTCCAACCCTGCTTTGGCCCCCCCATGCTCTTCCTCCCGCGCCCGCTGGCGAGAAGAGTCCCCGGGCCAGCAGGCCACTCGTAAGTTATGCAGGACCGGCTCCCTGTCAAGCGTGCCTTGGCCCTCAGGCTCCTTGACAGAGGTGGAGAGCGCTCACTAGCATAGATGCTCCGGGACCCGAGGGGATTCAATGCGTGGGAGAAGGCCGAACGCCTCTTTTTGGGCCGGGCTGATCGCCGGCCTCCTGCTCGGGCTCCTCCTTGCCCTCTTCGCGTGGCCTCGCCTTTCCCCGCTCCTGCTCCCGGGGCCACGGGGCGTTTCGGGCCAGCCTGGCCTGGAGGAGGATGCGGCTTTCATCCGCCTGGCCGAGCGGGTCACGCCCGCCGTAGTCAACATCCGCACCCGGAGCCTCCCCCGGGCGCGAGGGGGCCCCCGGTCCTCACCATTACCGCTGGACCCGTTCTTCCGGGAGTTCTTCGAGCGCGTCCCCGACGGGGGACCCCGCGAGGAACAGACGGCCCTGGGCTCCGGCGTCATCATTGACAAGCGGGGCTTCATCCTCACCAACCACCACGTCATCAAGGACGCCGAGACCATCCTGGTCCGGCTGGCCAACGAGAAGGAGTACCCCGCGCGCCTCATCGGGCAGGACCCCCGCACCGACGTGGCCGTGATCCGGGTCGAGCCGGATCGGGACCTGCCCGAGGCGAACCTCGGGGATTCCGACGGGCTTCGCGTGGGGGAGTGGGCCATCGCCATCGGGAACCCCTTCGGCCTGGCCCACACGCTGACCGTGGGTGTCGTGAGCGCCACGGGCCGCTCCGACGTCGGGATCACCAGCCAGGAGGACTTCATCCAGACCGACGCCTCGATCAACCCCGGGAATTCGGGCGGCCCCCTCTTGAACCTCCGGGGGGAGGTGATCGGGATCAACACGGCCATCGTGGCCGCCGGGCAGGGGATCGGCTTCGCCATCCCCATCAACCTCGCCAGGAAGGTCGCCCAGGATCTCATCCGGGAGGGGCGCGTGACCCGGGGCTGGCTGGGGGCGGGGCTGAAGGCGCTCAGCCGGGAGGTGGCGCGGGGGCTGGGGGTGGACCGCGACGCGGGGGTGCTGGTGGAGCACGTCCTCCCGGGCGGCCCGGCCGAGGCGGCCGGCCTCAGGGCGGGGGATCTGATCGCGGCCGTCAGGGGGCGGGCCGTCCGCACGCCGGCCGACGTCCGGGCCCTGGTGGCTGAGGCGGAGGTGGGCAGGCCCCTCCCGCTCACCGTCCTGCGGGAGGGGCGGGCAATGGGTCTCTCCGTCATCATCCGAGAACAACCCATCGGCCCTGCCAAGGAGGGATCGTGACCGACCGGCCCGATGCTGTCGTCTTCCTGGTCACCGCCCCCTCCGCCGCCGAGGGGGAGCGCATCGCCTCCTCACTCGTGGAGGAGCGCCTGGCGGCCTGCGTGAACGTGGTTCCCGGGGTCATCTCCACCTTCCGGTGGGAGGGGGCAGTGCAGCGGGAGGCGGAGGTCCTGCTCATCGGGAAGACCCGCCCCGAGCGGATGCCGGCGGTCATCGCCCGCGTCCAGGCCCTGCACTCCTACTCGGTCCCCGAGATCCTCGCCCCCCCGATCCTGGCGGGAGCGGCCCCCTACCTCGCCTGGCTCCGGGACGCCACGGAGTGAGCCGTCCCCGCTGGGCCCTCGTGCTGGGCGGCGGCGCGGCGCGGGGCGCGGCACACCTGGGGGTGCTGGGCGCCCTCACCGAGGCAGCCCTCGCGCCCGACCTCGTCGTCGGGGTGAGCATCGGCGCCATCGTGGGCGCCGCGTACTGCCAGTCCGGGCCTGCCGCCCTCCCACGCCTTCGCACCGTAGCCCGGACCATTGCCCCGGAGGGGAGACTCCTCCTCACCGCTGCGCGGCGCCGCGCGCTGCTCGAGGAGGACCTGGGACTCCGGGGTGCGCGCTTTGAGAGCCTTCCTCTCCCCCTTCGCGTCACGGCCACCGCTCTCCCCACCTTCCGTCGCACCGTCTTTGGGGAATCCCCGGCACCGCCCCTCGTGGACGCGCTCCTGGCCAGTTCCGCCCTCCCCTTCCATGCCCCGGTCCGTCTGGGGGGAACCCCGTACTATGACGGAGGCCTCGCCGGCAACCTGCCGGCACTGGTCGCGCTCCGGACAGGGTATCGCATCCTGCTCTCCGTGGTCCTCGGCGTGGTCTTCCGCCGGGAGGAGGGGTGGCGGCGGTTCCTCCCCTGGAAGGCAATTGATGCCGCCGGGTGGGCGGGAATGCGCCGCGAGATCCGCACCTGCCGCGCGGCCGGGGCGACGGTCCTGGAGGTCTATAGCCCCGTGGTCGAGGCGGAGAGTGCTTTTGCGTTCGAGTGCCTTGACAAGTTCGAGGAAGAAGGGTATAAGGCGGCGTCTCGTGTCGTTCCATCCCTCCGAAGCGTGCTGGCCGCGCCCGGGCCTGGTGCCGCGTGAGGGGTGCCTTTCCGAGGAGGGGGATGCGCGACTCGAACCGACCGCCTCGCCGCTATCTCCTGACTCTGCTCGCGATTCTTCTGCTTCCCCCCTCGACATCAGCCGCTGATCACCTGTCCCCAGCCACCATGACCGCCCCCGACCACCACTCCTGGGAACCCCAGGTCCCCGCAGGGGAGGGCAGGACTCCCACGCCCGAGGGGCCTGGACCAGCGGCCGATGGAGTGTCGGCCTCCCCGGCTTCGGAGGAGACGGTCCCCAACGGCACCCAGGAAAGCCAGGAGCCGATCCCCCCGGACGCCGTGCCCGCCGAAACGCTGGTTCAGCCCGAGGACACCAAGGTCCTGGAGGAAGCCGGGGTCGAGCCCAAGCCACCCGAGGGAACCCCGGAGGCGGCGGAGGCTTTTGATGTCCCGATCGAACTGAACGAGAAGGTCCGCGCGTACCTCGCGCTCTTCACCGGCCAACGCCGGGACCGGATCCAGGAGGCCTTTGATCGCGCCGGACGCTACCTCCCCATGATGCGGGCCATCTTCCAGGAGCACGGCCTCCCCCGGGATCTCGTGAACATGGCGTACATCGAGAGCGCCTTCAAGGTGCAAGCCTACTCTCGGGCCCGAGCGGTCGGGATCTGGCAGTTCATCGCGGGGACGGGGCGGAAGTACGGGCTGCGGATTGACTGGTGGTTGGACGAGCGACGGGACCCGGAGAAGGCCACCCGGGCGGCGGCGGCGTACCTGCGCGATCTGTACGGGATCTTCGGGGACTGGACGCTTGCCGTCGCCGCCTACAATGCCGGTGAGGGGAAGGTGGGCGGCGCGATCCGCCGACAGAAAACCACCGACTTCTGGCGGCTGCGCCTCCCCCAGGAAACGCGGCTGCACATCCCGGCCTTCATGGCGATGACCATTCTTGCGAAGAACCCGGCCCGGTACGGGTTTGTCCCGCCAGCCGAGGAGGCGCTCCCCACGGAGGTGCTGTCGCTCCCGGAGCCGCTCGATCTGCGCATCGTCGCGCAGGCCGCAGGGATCCCCGTGGAAAACCTCCGGGCCCTGAACCCGGAACTGAACCACCTGGTGACTCCGCCCCACGCGCCCGGCTATCCGCTCCGCGTCCCGGCCGGCGCCGCTGACGAGTTTTCCCAGAAGTTCAGCGAGATTAAGAAGACCCGCCGCGTGAGCTGGCAGCGTCACGTCATCCGCACCGGGGAGACGCTCTCCGTGATCGCCCGCCGCTACGACACCTCCGTCCAAGTGCTCCTGGACCTGAACCGGCTGCCCAGCCGCCATTTCCTCAGGACC
>JAHFDC010000087.1 GCA_023249205.1 Candidatus Methylomirabilota bacterium | reverse complement strand
GATCTCCCCGCAGGCAGCCCGCGGCCTACGGTCTTTCTCCTGCACCTGCGCAACGATTCCCCCGACACCCTCTCCTTCGATCCCACCGCGGCCACCCTGGCGGACCAGGAGGGGCGGCGCCGGGCTCCGCTGGACTACCCCGCCCTCTACGCCACTCTCGCCGGGCTCGAGCGGGGCGCGGAGCGCCTCCGGGCCGTCCAGCGCACGGCCCTGACCGCCACGGTGATCGTCCCCCCCGGCGGCGAGCGGCGGGGGCTCCTCCTATTTCCGGAGCTGCCCGCCGACGCGCGCGCGGTCCTGGTGGACCTGGCGAGTCTCTACCGGGGCTCGGCCCCGCAACTTCTCGTCTTCCAGTTCCTGGTGACAGAGCAGCCGTAGAGAAGGGGGACGGCCGGCTACAGATGCGGGGCGAGGCGGTCCGCCGCCACCGCCACGGTCATCTCCGCAATCCGGATGACCTTGCTGCGGCTGCGGGGGCCCGCCATCAGGCTGAGGCGCGCCTTCGGAAGATCCAGAAGATCGGCGAGGAAGGTCAGGCAGGCTGCGTTGGCCGCCCCGCCGACGGGTGGGGCAGCGAGGCGGATGTGCAGGGCTTCCCCCCGGCGGCCCGCCACCTCGTCCCGTCCCGCGCGGGGCTGGACGTGGACGGTGAGGAGGACGTCAGGACCGGCCTGCCTCAGGAGGGGCATCGCGCTCTGCGGGGCGCGGCGCGGAGGGATTCGCCAGCCCTTCCCCCCGGCCCTCCAGCAGGTCCAGGTGGAGCTTCAGGGCGGCCCGGAGCCTGGCCTCGAAGACTTGCTTCTGCCGCTTGAGGTCCGCGATCTGGGCCTGGAGTTCTCCCGCCTGCCGGTGCGCCTGCTCCAGAAGTCTCGCGGCCTGAAGCTCCGCCTCCTTCCGGATCAGGTCGGCCTCCCGCTTCGCGGATTCCTTCAACTGCTCGGTCAGGTGCTGGGCGGAGTAGAGGGTCTTGCGGAGGGTCTCCTCCCGCTCCTGGTAGCCCGCCACCTGCCCCTCTAACTTCTGGATCCGCTCCTCCCGCTCCGCGGCCTCCTTCACGGCCAACTCCAGCTCATCCGCCACCCCTTCCAGGAAGGTCTTCACCTCATCGGGGTCCCACCCCCGCATGATGCGCCGGAACTCCCGCCGGGTGATGTCCAAAGGGGTGATCTTCATCTCAGCCTCCAGGCCAGTTCCTCGAGCGAGCGAACCACGAATAGTTGCAGGAAGACCAGGCCCAGGATGACGACGAGCGGGGAGAAGTCGAACTGTCCCGGGATCGGAACGAGGCGGCGGACGCGGCGGAGGACCGGCTCGGTGACGCGGTTCAGGAACTGGACGATGGGGTTGTACGGGTCGGGGCCCACCCATGTGATGACCGCGCGGGCGACCAGGAGCCACATATAGATCCACAGCATCCAGTTGAGGATGACGGCGATGGCGCGGATCAAGTTTCCCAGGAGGAACATGGCTGCCCCCTGTCCCTAGTCCTTCCGGCCCAGTTCCATGGAGCGCCGCGTGGCCGCCTCCACGGCGTTGATCAGGGTGGTCCGGAGCCCCCCGGCCTCCAGCGTGTGCAGGCCGGCGATGGCGGTCCCGCCCGGGGAGGTCACCATGTCCTTCAGTTCCCCGGGGTGCTTGTGGGTCTCGAGCACCATCCGGGCCGCCCCCAGAACCGTCTGCGCCGCCAGCAACTGGGCCTCCCTCCGGGACAGCCCCACCTTCACCCCCGCGTCCGAGAGGGCGTCAATGATCAGGAAAATATAGGCCGGCCCGCTCCCGGAGAGGCCGGTCACCGCGTCCATCAGCACCTCCTCCACCACGACCACCTTCCCGACGGCGGTGAAGATCCGCTTGGCTAACTCCAGGTCCTCCGGCAGGGCGTCGGCGCCCGAGCAGAGCGCGCTCGCCGCCTCCAGGACCAGGGCGGGGGTGTTCGGCATCACCCGGATCACCCGGACCTTCCCCGGGAACTTCTCGGCGATGAACCGGGTCGAGATGCCGGCGGCGATGGAGATGAGCACCTTGTGCCCCGTGATGACGTCGAGGAGGCCGTCCAGGACCGGGGACATGATCTGGGGCTTCACGGCGAAGAGGGCGATGTCGGCCTTGCCCGCCACCTCCGCGTTGTCCTGCGAGGTCCGGATGCCGAACGTCTGTTCCAGGTAGGCGAGCCGCTCCGGCACGACGTCGGAGGCGAGGATCTCCTGCGGCCGTAGCAACCGGGCCTTGAGGAGCCCCCGGATCATGGCCTCCGCCATGTTCCCGCCGCCGATGAACCCGAGGGATCTACCGTTCAGCATCGCCCCATTCCCTCCACGGAGTCGCCCCTATATACCGCGATGCCCCCTCTGAGTCAAGCCGCGGGGCGGCCCCCGGTAGCCGCTTCCGCCCGCGCCGTCAGCCGCGCAGCAGGCTCCGCAGGAGGAACACCAGATTGGCGGGGCGCTCGGCCAGGCGGCGCATGAAGTAGGGGAACCAGGCGTCCCCGTACGGGATGTAGATCCGGACCCGGTAGCCGGCGCCGACCAGGGTGGTCTGAAGGTCTCGGCCGATCCCGTAGAGCATCTGGAACTCGAACCGGTCCCGGGGCACGCTCCGCTCGGCGGCCAGCCGCTTGACGCCGGCGACCATACGGGGGTCGTGCGTCGCGAAGGCCGCGAAGGTCCCCTGGTCCAGGCTGTCCGGCGAGAGGAGGCGCTCGGCCAGCCGCAGGAAGGCGGCGTCCACGTCGCGCTTGCGAGGGTGGGCGACGGCGGGCGGCTCGCGGTAGGCCCCCTTGCAGAGCCGGACGTTCACGCCCAGGGGGAGCAGGGCCTCCAGGTCCGCAGGCGTCCGGTAGAGGTACGCCTGGAGCACCACCCCCACGTTGGGGAGGGTGGGGCGGAGCCGCCGGTAGAAGGTGATGGTCCGGTCGGTGTAGGGCGACCCCTCCATGTCTATTCGGACGAAGGTGGGGAGGGCGGCCGCCTCCTCCAGAATCTGCCGGAGGTGCGCGGCGCACAGGTCCCCGTCCAGGTCGAGCCCCAGTTGCGTGAGTTTGACGGAGAGGTGGGAGGCAAGCCTCGCGCCCCGGAGGCGTTCGATGGCGCTGCGCTGCGCCTCGACCTCGGCCGCGGCCGCCGGGGCGTTCCCCACGTGCTCCCCGAGGTGGTTCAGGGTGGCCTCGAGCCCCCGGGCGGCCAGGCGGCGGACCGCCGCCAGCGCGCCCGCGATGTCGGGCCCAGCGATGAAGCGGCTGACGGCTGTCGGGAAGAGGCGTCGGCGGGTGAGCGCCTCGCGGAGGAGCCGGCTCCGGGAGAGGAGGAGCAGGGTGGTCCGAACGGGCATCTAACCTCCCGCCTCTACTCTAGCAGGTCGGTGAGGCAGGGGGCCACGGTGTCGGAGCCACATTCAGGACCGGGGGGCCGGGACGGAGGGGGACCGTCACGCTCAGGGGGTCGAGGCCGGGGTGGAGGGGGAGCGCGTCCGGGCAGCGGCAGGCGCCTCCGCTCCGGTGGTCTGGATCGGGAGGGTGATGGTGAAGGTGGTCCCCTCCCCGACCCGGGAGGAGACCTCGATGGACCCCAGATGGTCCTCGATGATCCGGTGGGCGATGGCCATCCCCAGGCCCGTGCCCTTCTCCTTCGTGGTGAAGAACGGGTCGAAGATGTGGGGGAGGAGGTCGGGAGGGATCCCGACGCCGGTGTCGGTCACCGCGATCCGGATGGTCTCCCGGGCGCCTTCCTCGAAGGACTCCCGGATCCCGGGCTCGTCATCCGCGACCAGGATGAGGGGCCGCACGTCCGTCCGGGTCTCTGTCGGCATCGGTTGCTCCCCGGGCCACCACGCCCGCTGGTTCCAGTGTGGTATCCCAGGCCGCCGGGCTTGTCAAGGTTGCTCCGCCGATCGGCGTCCTCCGGTTGCCTTGACAGGCTTCGGGGCATCGGGGATCATCCTTCCATGAGCCTCCAGGAGACGGTGCGGGCGTTGCCGGATGCGCCGGGCGTCTATCTCTTCAAGGATGGCCGCGGGCGGGTGCTCTACATCGGGAAGGCCCTCTCCCTCCGCAGGCGGGTCCAGTCCTACTTCCATGCCGACGCGGCAAGCGAAAAGGCCACCGCCCTTTTCTCCCAGGTCCGCGACGTCGAGGTCATCCTCACCGACAGCGAACTCGAAGCCCTCATCCTCGAGAGCAACCTGATCAAGGAGAAGCGGCCGCGCTACAACGTGGTCCTCCGGGACGACAAGCACTATCCGTTCCTGAAACTCGACCTGAAGGACCCCTGGCCGCGCCTCCAGGTGGTCCGCCGCATCAAGGAGGACGGGGCGCTCTACTTCGGCCCCTACGTCCCGGCCGGGGTGATGTGGCAGACCCTCGGCGTCCTCAACAAGACCTTCCCGTACCGGAAGTGCCGGAACATCCAGGGCCGCCGCCTCTGTCTGGACTACCATCTCGGCCGGTGCCTGGGGCCCTGCGAGGGCAAGGCGGACCGGCAGGAGTACGACCAGGTCATCGAGCGGGTCCGCCTCGTCCTCGAGGGGAAGGACCGGGAACTCACGAAAGACCTGGAGCAAGGCATGGAGGAGGCCGCGGACCGGCTCGAGTTCGAGCGGGCCGCGCGCCTGCGGGATCAACTGTTCTCACTCCGGCAAGCGACGGCGGGGCAGAAGGTCTTCTCCGCCACCGGCGAGGACCAGGATGTCTTCGGTCTGGCCCAGGAAGGCGGGGAGGCGCAGGTGGAGTTGCTCCTGGTCCGGGGGGGCAAGGTGGTGGGGCACGAGGCCTTCCCGCTGGGGGGGGCCGCCGGAGAGGCCCCCGGGAGCCTCCTGGCCTCCCTCGTGAAGCAGTTCTACGTGGTCCGGCAAGGGATCCCCCGGGAGGTCCTGGTCTCCCACCCCATCGAGGATGCGCCGCTCATCGAGGAATGGCTGGCCCGCCGGGCGGGCGCCGCGGTGAGCGTCCACGCGCCGCAGCGGGGGCGCAAGGCGCGCCTCGTCGCGCTCGCGGTCAAGAACGCCGCCCTCGCGCTCCAGCAGAGCCTCGGCTCGGCCCGCGGACGGGAGGCCGCGCTCAGCGAAGTCCAGGCGCTCCTCCATCTCCCGCGCCCGCCGCGGCGCCTGGAGTGCGTGGATCTGTCCAACATCCGGGGCACCCACGCCGTGGCGTCCCTGGTTCTCTTCGAGTCGGGAGTCGCGCGC
>JAHFDC010000086.1 GCA_023249205.1 Candidatus Methylomirabilota bacterium | reverse complement strand
GGCGGTAGCGGGCTGGATCACCGGTGCCTGGGCCGCAGAGCGGCGGGCGGCCCGGCGGGAGCGGAAAGGATGGCGGAACTAGAGATCCGGCGGCGGGTGGAGGCCCTGCGGGCGAAACTCAGCGGTCTGCGAGGCTATCTTTGACCTCGCGGGCAAGCGCGCCCGGGCCCGGACGATCGAGGAGCAGAGCCAGGCCGCCGATTTCTGGAAGGACCCCGAGGCGGCCCAGCGCCTCCTGAAAGAACTCCGGGAGTTGAACGAGCAGGTGACCCTCTTCGAGGGCCTGGAGCGGTCTTTGGAGGAGCAGGTCGGGCTGTACGAATTGGCCCGGGCGGAGGGGGAGGAGACCCTGGTCACGGAGATCGGAGGGGCGGTGGAGGCGCTGGAGGCTCAGGTCGCGCGCCTCGAGTTAGAGACGGTCCTGTCGGGGAAGCACGACCGGGGCCCCGCGATCCTCTCGATCAACCCGGGGGCGGGGGGGACGGAGTCGCAGGACTGGGCCGAGATGCTCCTGCGCATGTACCTCCGCTGGGCGGAAGGGCGGGGCTTCCGGAGTGAGGTCCTGGACTTGCAGCCGGGTGAGGAGGCGGGGATCAAGGGGGCCACCGTCACCGTGAGCGGGCCGAACGCCTACGGCTACCTGAGGGCGGAGACCGGCGTCCACCGTCTGGTCCGGATCTCCCCCTTCGATACGTCTCGCCGCCGTCACACCTCCTTTGCCTCCGTGTACGTGTACCCGGAGCTGGAGGAGGACATCCAGGTAGTCATCGACGAGCGGGAGTTGCGCATCGACACCTTTCGCTCGAGCGGCGCCGGCGGCCAGCACGTAAACGTGACCGACTCGGCGGTCCGCATTATCCACCTCCCGACCGGGATCGTCGTCTCGTGCCAGAACGAGCGCTCCCAGCACAAGAACAAGGCCATGGCTATGAAGGTGCTGCGCGCCCGCCTCTACGAGCGGGCCCGGCAGGAGCAAGAACAGGAACTCGAACGCCTTGGGGGGGAAAAGAAGGAGATCGCCTGGGGGAGCCAGATCCGCTCCTACGTCCTCGCCCCGTATCAGTTAGTGAAGGATCACCGCACCGGGGTCGAAACCGGAAACGTGGAGGCGGTCCTGGACGGCCGGATTGATGCGTTCATCGAGGCGTACCTGTTTCAGGCGCAGCGCAAGCCGGAGGCGACGTCCAAGAAGTAAACACGCGCAAAAAGGGTCTGGAAAAACACTGTTGTATCACTTTAAGGACAGTACCGTATCTATCTATTACAACGGTATCTATGAGCGACGAGAATAACGAACTGATCCGGGAAAGGCTGAAAAAACTGGATGACCTCCGGGCGCGGGGGCTGAACCCCTACGTCTCTCGATTTCACGTCCAGGATCGGGTGGCTGGCCTGCTCACCCTGCACGGCGGCAAGACCGCCGAAGCCCTCACCGCCGAGGAGATCCAGGTCCGGACGGCGGGGCGCCTGATGACCATCCGGGGCCACGGGAAGGTGACCTTCGCGCACCTGAAGGACGGCTCGGGCCAGATCCAGGTGTACCTCAAGCAGGATGCGGTGGGGGCGGCCCAGTACGACCTCATCCGCCGCCTGGACGTGGGGGACTTCGTCGGGGTGGAGGGGCACCTGTTCCGAACGCGGACCGGGGAACTCACCATCTGGGTCAAGACCCTCACGTTGCTCACGAAAGCCCTTCGTCCCCTCCCTGAGAAGTGGCACGGGCTCACCGATGTGGAGACCCGGTACCGCCAGCGCTACCTGGACCTGGTCGCGAACCCGGCCGTCCCCGAGGTGTTCCTGCGCCGGTCCAAGATCGTGGCTGCGCTCCGGACCTTCCTGGATAGTCGGGGCTTCCTGGAGGTGGAGACCCCGATGTTGCAGAGCCTTGCGGGGGGGGCCACCGCCCGGCCGTTCCGCACGCACCACAACGCCCTCGGGATGGATCTGTTTCTGAGGATCGCCCCCGAGCTGTACCTGAAGCGGCTCGTCGTGGGGGGGCTGGACCGCGTGTACGAGATCAACCGGAACTTCCGGAACGAGGGGATCTCCACCCAGCACAACCCCGAGTTCACCATGCTGGAGTTCTACCAGGCCTACGCCGACTACCACGACCTGATGGCGTTCACCGAGGAGCTCCTGCGCGCTGTCGCCCGGGAGGTCCTGGAGGGGCTGGAATTCACGTATCAGGGGCAGGCGATCTCGCTCAAGGCTCCCTGGCCGCGGGTGAGTCTCCTGGAGGCCCTGGAGCGCCTGGGCGGGCTCAGCGCCGCCGACGTGGCGGACGCCGCTGCCGCGCGGGCCGCGGCCGAGCGGCTACGGGTTGCCCTCAAGCCCCACTGGGGCTGGGGGAAGATCCTCAGCGAGCTCTTCGAGGCAACCGTGGGGAAGACGCTGCTCCAGCCCACCTTCATCCTGGACTTCCCGGTGGAGGTCTCCCCGCTGGCCAAGCAGAAGGACGACGACCCCCGGTTCGTGCAACGGTTTGAACTCTTCGTGGGGGGGCTGGAGGTGGCCAACGCCTACACCGAGTTGAACGACCCGGCGGAGCAGCGGCGGCGCTTCGAGGAGCAACGGCGGGCGAGGGAGCGGGGGGATGAGGAGGCCCACGCGGTGGACGAGGACTTCCTCCGGGCCCTGGAGTACGGGATGCCCCCCACGGCTGGCGAGGGGATCGGCGTGGACCGCCTGGTCATGCTCTTCACCGACTCCCCCTCCATTCGGGACGTCATTCTCTTTCCCACGCTCCGCCCCGAGCGGTAGGACATGTCGTACGAGTTCTTCATCGGTCTCCGGTATCTGAAGTCCAGGCGAACCTCCGCCCTGGTCTCCTTCATCACGGTGATCTCCACGGCCGGGGTTGCCCTCGGGGTCCTCGCCCTCATCGTGGTGATCGCCGTCATGAGCGGCTTCGAGCGGGAGCTCCGGACGAAGATCCTGGGGACCAAGTCCCACGTCCTGGTCCTCAAGGCCGGGGACGGCCTGCTCGAGAACCCGGCCCGGGTCCTGGAGGTCGTCCGCAGCGTGCCCGGGGTCGCCGCGGCCTCCCCCTTCACGGTTCACCAGGTGATGCTCGTCTCAGGTCGAGGGGCCTCAGGGGCGGTCCTCCAGGGGGTGGATCCCGCGGGGAAGGGGGAGGTCGGGGACCTCGTCCGGGCCCTCCGCTACGGCTCCCTCGCCGACCTTGCCCCGGCCCCCGTCGGGGCCGCGGACGGGGCCCTCCTGGACGGGCTTCTCCTGGGCCGCACCCTGGCCTTCACGTTGGGTCTCACCGCGGGGGATGTGGTTACCGTCCTCTCCCCGGTGGGGGGCGGGATCAGCCCCCTGGGGATCACCCCCCGCCTCAAGCGCTTCCGGGTCGCCGGGATCTTCTCCGTCGGGATGCACGAGTACGACAGCGGGCTCGCCTACGTCGCCATCCCCGCCGCCCAGCAGTTCTTCCGGTTGGGGGGAGCGGTGAGCGGGATCGAGGTGCGGCTGAACGATTTTTGGCGGGCGGGCGAGGTGGCCGAGGCCCTCGAGGCCCGCCTCGGGCCGCCGCACTACACCCGCACCTGGATGCAGATGTACCAGCCCCTCTTCTCGGCCCTCCGGCTCGAGAAGATCACGATGTTTATCATTCTCGCCATGATCGTCATCGTGGCCTCCTTCGGGATCGTGAGCACGCTCAGCATGGCCGTCGTCGAGAAGCGGAAGGAAATCGCCATCCTGAAGTCCATGGGCGCCACGGCCGCGAGCATCCTGAAGATCTTCCTCGTCAAGGGAGCGGTGATCGGGCTCTCCGGCACCGCCATGGGGCTGCTCGGGGGCCTGCTCATCACCTTCAATCTGGACCCGCTCGTCGTGTTCCTGGAGCGGCTGTTCGGGGTCCGGGCCTTCCCGGCAGAGGTCTACCTCCTCGACCGGCTCCCCCACCAGATGAATACGGGCGACGTGGCGGCTATCCTTGCCTGTAGCCTCGCCATCGCCTTCCTGGCGACCCTCTACCCGGCCCTCCAGGCCTCCAGGCTTGACCCGGTGGAGGCGATGCGGTATGAGTGATCTCATCCGCGCGCTGGATCTTCAGAAACACTACCAGCGGGGCGGGGAAACCCTCCAGGTTCTGAAAGGGGTCTCCCTCACGGTCGCCGCGGGGGAGTTTGTGGCCGTCGTCGGTCCCTCCGGGGCCGGCAAGAGCACGCTGCTGCACCTCCTCGGGGCGCTGGACCGGCCGACCGGGGGGGTGCTCACCTACGGGGACCGGGCAGTCTGGACCTTATCGGATGGGGAGTTAGCCGCGTTCCGGAACCAGACGGTCGGCTTCGTCTTCCAGTTTCACCACCTGTTGCCGGAGTTCACGGCCCTGGAAAACGCCATGATGCCGGCCCTGATCCAGCGCAGGGCGCCGGCGGAGGCGGCAGAGGCGGCACGGGCCTTGCTTAGCCAGGTGGGACTGCGGGACCGCCTCACGCACCGGCCCGGGGAACTCTCGGGGGGGGAGCAGCAGCGGGTGGCGGTCGCCCGGGCCCTGGTGACCTCCCCCCGGGTGCTGCTGGCGGACGAGCCGACGGGGAACCTGGACCGCAAGACGGGGGAGGAGGTGTTCGCCCTCCTCCGACTCTTCAATCGGGAGCGGGGCGTCGCGCTGGTCCTGGTGACCCATAACGAGGCCCTGTCCCGGCAGGCGGATCGGATCCTCCGGCTGGAGGACGGCCGCCTGGCGACCGGCACGCCGGGCGAAGAAAGGGGCTAGCCGGGGCGCCGGGCTGGTGCTATACTGAAAAAAACCACGGGAGCCTGGCCTCCGCACGGGAGGCCACGACGAGGAGAGGGGGCGAGGGCGCGGACATGTTCGAACGGTTCACGGAACGGGCCCGCAAGGTTATCATCCTCGCGCGCGAGGAGGCCATCCGGCTCGGCCACAATTTCGTGGGGACCGAGCACCTGCTGCTGGGGCTGATCCGCGAGGGGGACGGCCTGGCGGTGGCCATCCTCAAGAAACTCAACGTGAACCTCTCGGCCGTCAGGGCCGAGGTCGAGAAGATCGTCTCGATCGGCTCCGAGGTTGCCCCGGCCGGGGAGATCCCCTTCACCCCGCAGGCGAAGAAGGTCTTGGAGTACGCCATCTCCGAGGCCCGTTCCCTCGGGCATAACTACATTGGCACTGAGCATCTGCTCCTCGGGCTCATCCGGGAGGGGGAGGGGACCGCCTCGCTCGTGCTGCGGGACTTCGGGGTGAAT
>JAHFDC010000085.1 GCA_023249205.1 Candidatus Methylomirabilota bacterium | reverse complement strand
TCCGCGATGACCGCGGCCTTGTGGTACTCGGTCCCCTTCCCTCCGAAGAGGCCCTCCTCGATCTTCTTCTTGGCGTTGTCCCAGGCTCCCCCGGTATTGGCCAGAAAGACCGCCATGAGTTGCCCGGTGAGGATCGCTCCCGCCAGGTAGCCGCCCAGGGCCGGCGCCCCCAGCCAGAAAGCCACCAGGATCGGGGTGAAAATAGAAAGAATGCCGGGCCCCAGCAGCTCCTTCTGGGCCGCCGCAGTGCAGATGGCCACGCAGCGGCTGTACTCCGGCTTGCCGGTCCCCTCCATGATGCCCGGGATCTCCCGGAACTGCCGCCGGACCTCCTCCACCAGCAGGAACGCCGCCCGGCTCACCGCCTGGATCGCGAACGAAGAAAAGAGAAATGGGACCGCCCCGCCGATGAGGAACCCGACGAAGATCTCGGGGAGGTTCACCTGGATCCCGATCTCGTAGAGGCGGGCCTCGTCAATAAAGGAGCGAAACAGGGAGACGGCGGCGATGACGGCGGTGGCGATGGCCAGCCCCTTGGTCAGGGCCTTGGTCGTATTCCCCACCGCGTCCAGCTTGGCCACGATCCGGTGCGCCTCGATCCCGGAGGGCGTCTTCGGGTTCCCCTTGAGCGCCCCGGACATCTCGAAAATGCCGTTCGCGTTGTCCGAGATCGGCCCGAAGGTGTCCTCGGCGAGGACGAAGCCGGTGGTGGCCAGCAGCCCCAGGCCGGCCAGCGCGATCCCGTAGGCCGAGAGGGAGAGGGAGCCACCGAAGATGCTGTAGGAACCGTAGATCGTGGCGCCGATGGCCAGGATCCCCCAGACGCTTGACTCGAGGCCGAAGGCGAAGCCGGTGAGCAGCATCGTCGCCGCGCCGGTCTTGGTGGCGTGGGCGATCTCGGTGACTGGCTTCTTCTCCGTGGAGGTGAAGTACTCCGTCAGCCACTGGATGACGAGGGCGAGGCCGATCCCCATGGTGGTCGCGGCGAAAAACCGGGGCGCCATGGCCCCGTACTTCGGGCTCACCAGGTCGCCGAAATACCCCCAGGACACGACCGCGAACCCGGCGATCGAGGCGAGCGCCGCCACCCAGAACCCCACGTTGATGGGGCGCATCGGGTCCATGCCGGGCTCGTCCTTTCCCCGGACGCACCAGGTCCCCAGGATGGAGCCGAAGACCCCCACCGCCCGGATGAGGAGCGGGAAGATGACGAGGCCGAGGGTAACCTGCAAGGCCGCCTCCGCCCCGCCGAAGGCCTCCACGAAGTCCTTGTCCAGCATGGCGCCGGCCCCCAGGATGATGGCCGCCACCAGGGTGACCTCGTACGATTCAAAGACGTCGGCCGCCATCCCGGCACAATCCCCCACGTTATCCCCCACGAGATCCGCGATGACCGCCGCATTCCGGGGGTCGTCCTCCGGGATCCCCTTCTCCACCTTCCCCACCAGGTCGGCGCCGACGTCGGCCGCCTTGGTGTAGATGCCGCCCCCCATCCGCATGAAGAGGGCCGCCAGCGAGCCCCCGAAGCCGAACCCCACCAGGATCTTCATGGCGTTCTCTTTGAACATCAAAAAGATGATGGTGGCGCCCAGGAGGCCCAGCCCGACGGTGAACATGCCGGAGACAGTCCCGGCCCGGAAGGCGATCTCCAGGGAGGTCTTGAAGGATTGGAGGGCGGCGTTGGCGGTCCGGACGTTCCCCTTCACCGCCAGCCACATCCCCACGTAGCCCGCCCCGTAGGAGGCGGCCACGCCCATGAAGAAGGCGAGGGCCACCCCGAGGGGGAGCGTGAGCCCCTCGTAGATCCCGCGGTACATGAAGTAGAGACCCACCGTGATGATGAGGACGAACCAGATCATCGTCTTGACCTGGCGGGCCAGGTAGGCCATGGCCCCCTCCTCGATGGCCGCCGCCACGCGGATCATCGCCGGGCTGCCGGGATCCGCCCGCAGAACGCGGACGGCCAGGAAGGCCCCGTAGGCCAACGCGACGAAGGCCGAGAAGAGGACGAACCACAGGATCCGCCACTCGGTCGGCCCGAAGGTCGGCAGGACGATCTGCGCCTCGCTCACGGCTCTCCCCCCCTTTCCGAACCGGCGAAAGACCGCGGATCTACCAGATCTTGGAACGGATTTTGGCGTACGGCTTCACGAGGAGGTCCACCAGGGCCAGATCGTAGTAGTTGGACTCGCTGGCCACCTTCGCGTCCACGCGCTGCTCGTAGTACTTGCGCCCCCACTCGATGTCGCCAGCCAAGACCTCGAAGAGGGTATCGTTGGCGATCCCTTCCAGAATCTTCTCCCGGTTGTACGCGATGATGTCGGAGATGATGAGGCGGGCGACTCGCTGCGCCTGCGCGTGCAAATCCCTGGGCTCAGCCATGCGTCGCGGTCCCCGGCGGTGCCGAGCGGCGGCTACCGCCCCTCAGAGCAGACGGAGTTGAGATGTATCCTCCGCCGGGAAGGGGACCGGATAGGCGCCGGTGAAGCAGGCGGCGCAGTACCCCTCCCCCTTGCCCACCGCCCGCAGGAGACCCTGATGACTCAGATAGGCCAACGAGTCGGCCCGGATGTACCGCTGGATCTCCTCCACCGTGTGGGAGGACGCGATCAACTCCCGCCGGATGGGGGTGTCAATGCCGTAGTAGCAGGGCCAGCGGGTCGGCGGGGAGGAGATCCGCATGTGAATCTCGCGGGCCCCGGCGCCCCGCAGCATGTTGACGATCTTCCGAGAGGTCGTCCCGCGGACGATCGAGTCGTCCACGAGCACCACCCGCCGCCCCTCCAGGACTTCCCGCACGGCGTTGAGCTTGATCTTCACGCCGAAGTGCCGGATGGCCTTCTGCGGCTCGATGAAGGTCCGCCCGACGTAGTGGCTCCGCACGATCCCGTGATCATAGGGGATGCCCGCCCGCTGGGCGTACCCGAGGGCGGCGTAGATGCCCGAGTCGGGGACCGGCACCACCACATCCGCGTCAGCCGGGGCCTCCTCCGCTAGGAGGCGCCCCAGTTCCTTCCGCACCCGGGAGCCTTGCTGACCGAAAACGAGGCTGTCCGGCCGGGCGAAGTACACGTGCTCGAAGATGCAGGGGGAGGGAGGCTCGGCGGGGAGGGGGAAGGTGGAGCGGAGGCCCTCCCGGTCAATGCAGACGAACTCCCCCGGCTCGAGGTCCCGGACGAAGGTGGCCTCGAGCAGGTCGAAGGCGCACGACTCCGAGGCCAGGAGGTAGCCGTCCTTCAGGCGCCCTAGGGAAAGGGGACGGAACCCCCGGGGATCCCGGATGCCCAGCACCTGATGCGCGTTCATCAGGACCAGGGAGTAGGCGCCCCGGACCTGGCGTAACGCCTCCACCGCCGCCTCCATCAGGCTGCCGGCACTGGAGCGGGCGATCAGGTGGAGGATGACCTCGGTGTCCGAGGTCGAGGAGAAGACCGCTCCCTGGGCTTCCAGCTCGGCCCGCAGCGCGACGGCGTTCAGGAGGTTGCCGTTGTGGCCGATGGCGACGGCGCCGTGGCGGGTCCCCGCCAGGAAGGGCTGGGCGTTCTTGAGGTGGCTGCTGCCGCTGGTGGAATAGCGGACGTGGCCGATGGCGAGCGAGCCGGGGAGGCGGCGGAGACGGGCCTCGGTGAAGACGTCCTGGACCAGGCCCATCGCCTTCTCAACGTGGACGGCTGATCCGTCGGAGGCCGCGATCCCGGCCGACTCCTGCCCTCGGTGCTGGAGGGCGTACAGCCCCAAATAGGTCATATTGGCGGCCTCGGGGTGCGCGAAGGCCGCGAAGATCCCGCACTCCTCCCGGAACTTGTCCCCCGGCATGGCCTCCCCCGCGGGCATCGCAACGTCGGTATCCTACATGAGGTCCAGGGTAGCCGCAAGGGGGCAGATAGGTCGCCGAACACGGTGCAGGGGATGGAGGTTAGCCTTGGTGTTCGGCTAGCACGCCCTTTGGGCGCGTCCCACTTGACATGTCATATAGCACGTAGTATATTGCGTAGTAGCAGGACTGATGAGGAGGGCGGGTGCCATCGGCCACGTGGTATCGGATCGTCAAGCGAGAACGCACGACCCGAGACGAGGTGCTGCAGAGCCGGGGAGGTAGATTCCAAGGGGAGCGCGACGAGGGGCCGATGACGTACGTGGCTGATAGCCTGCGAACGGCTTGGCGGGAGGTGACGGCGCACTTGGGAGTGCCGGCGAATCCGCGCGCGTTCCGAGCTTGGCGCGTAACGGTCACGGGGGCGCGGCTCGTCGATCTGCGCGAGGCAGAGGAGCGGGCGCGGTTTCGGATCACCGCCCAAAACCTCGCGGCCGTGCCGGCGCCGCCGACCTGCGCGGCCGCGGCCGGACGGGTGCGGCGAGCCCGGGAGGGCTACCACGGCTTGATCTACCCGTCCGTCCGGAACGCGCCCGAGGGCGTGTGTGCGGTCTTGTTCCTGGAGCGCACAGAGGCCCTGATCGAACTCGACCCTGTTGGAGAAGACGAATGGGAACGTTTCATGCGCGAAGGCGACGGCTAACGAAGCGGGGCGCGCCGGCCTCGGTCCAGAAGCCGCGGGCGGGCGGGAGCGCCAGGGGGGAGGGATTGCGGATGCGGACTCTAAGGAAGGTCACGCAGGAGATTCGAGCCCTCCGGGAAGCCCTTGGCCCGGCGCCGGAGCGGCCGTTGTCGCAGGAGCAGTTGGCTCGATTGCTCGGGGTCTCGTGGAGCACGGTCGCCCGCTGGGAGACGAGCGGCGAGCCGGGCGCGCAGATGGAGCAGAAGCTGCGTCGCTTGCGCCGCGCCGTGGAGATGCTCGGGGACATGGTGCCCCCAGAGCATCGGGCGGCGTTCTTCGAGCAGCGGCACCCCATGCTGCTCAAGCTCCGGCCGATCGATCTGTTGGATACCCCGGAGGGCGCCGAGGCGGTCTACCGGGCGCTCGAGGCCGCGGAGACGGGCGCGTTTGGGTAATGATCACCGAGCAGGAATACACTCGGCGCAGCTCCCTCATCGTGGGGGACCAAGCGGGGGTCGTAAGCGGTAGCGATGACCATCACGATGATGAGGCGTGGGCCGTCTGGCCCCGCCCTCGCATTCGTGGGATCGTACTCTTGTTGAGGCTTCGGGCACCTGGGGTTAGAGGGCGCGCTTGAACCCCTGGAGGGCCTGGCGGGTCCGCTGCTCGTTCTCCACCAGGGCGAAGCGAACATGGTCGTCGCCAAAGGAGCCAAAGCCCACGCCCG
>JAHFDC010000084.1 GCA_023249205.1 Candidatus Methylomirabilota bacterium | reverse complement strand
CTACGCCCGGGAGAAGACCGGGCGGGGGCAGCGGATTGACGTGGCCCTCCTGGACGGGATGATCTCCTTTCTCACCTACCAGGCCGGGATCTACTTCGCCACCGGGAAGAGCCCGGTGCGGATGGGGAACCTCCACCCGACCATCATGCCCTACGAGACCTTCGAGGCCGCAGACGGCCACCTGAACGTCGCGATCGGGAACACGACCCTCTTCCAACAGTTCTGCCGGGTGCTGGACCGGCCCGGGCTGGCCTCCGACCCCCGCTTCGACACTGACGCCGGTCGGGTGGAGCACCGGCGGGCCCTGCGAGAGGCCCTGGAACCCCTCCTGCGGGCTCGCCCGGTGGCAGGGTGGCTCGAGGCCTTCACCGCCGCCGGCATCCCCTGTGGTTCCATCAAAGATGTCGCGGAGGTCTTCGCCAGTCCCCAGGTCCTGGCCCGGGAGATGGTCCGGACGCTCATCCATCCCAAGGTGGGGTCGGTCACGGTGACCGGGAACCCCCTCAAGATGTCGGGGACCCCCGGGGCGGTCGAGCAACCGCCACCGCTCCTCGGGGAGCACGCGGACCAGGTCCTCACCGAGTGGTTGGGGCTGGACGGGGCGGCATGCCTGGGGCTGCGGCGGGACGGGGTGATCTGAGATGGAGACCGTGGCGGCGGGGGCCCTGACGGTCCTGGCCCTGGTGGCGGTGGCGGGGGCCGTCGTGGTGCTCCCCCTGCTTCTCGAGGCCCGGAAGCTCCTCCGGCAGCTCCAGGGACTCCTGGAACGGACCGACGCCCTGGTCGAGGAGAGTCGGGGGACGGTGCAGACCGCCGACCGGCTGCTGCGGGCGGTGGAGGCGGACCTGACCCCGGCCCTGCACGAACTGAAGGAGGTGATGCGGAACGTCGGCCATGTATCGGACGAGGTGAGCCGGGGGATGGACCGGGTCAGCGGCACCCTGGAAAATCTCCGGCGTGCGAGCGAGACGGTGCGAAGCACTACGGATGTGATCCGCACGGGGTTGGCGCCGCACCTGGTGACCGTCATTGGCCTGGTGGCCGGAGTCAAGACGGGCACCTGGACGCTGCTGCGGCGGCTCCTCAAAAAGAGGAAGGAGTGAGGGATGAGCAGCGAGCGTGGAATCTCGGGGTCGGCGGTTGTCCTGGCCTTCCTGGTGGGCGGGGCCATCGGGGCTGGCCTGGGCCTCCTCTATGCTCCCGAGAGCGGGAAGCGGACCCGCGTCCGCCTGCGGCGGTTCGTCGAGGAGGCGCAGGAGAAAACCGAGAAAGCCGTGAAAGAGTTCCAGGGCAAGGCGGAGGGGAGCGTCCGGGAGTGGCGCGATCAGGTCGAAGGGGTGGTGGCGGCGGGGAAGGAGTTCTTCGAGGAAAAGAAAGACCTGCTGACCGACGCCTACGAGGCGGGCAGGGAGACCTTCCTCCGGGAGAGGCAGAAACTCTCGGGCGGGGACTCCGATCCGGCCTCCCCGCGGTGACGGCGGGGAGGAGCTGTCGGCGGGGCGGCCGTTGGGGCCGGATTCAAGGCCGGCGGGAACGGCGGAACACGCTGCGAAGGACGGAGCGCACCTTCTCCTCCGCCTCCCCCCGGCGGCGCCAGAAGAGGGCGATCCGTTCCCGAAGGGTCATGGTGGAGAAGTAGTAGATGCCGTCCACCGCCTCGATCGCCACCTGGCGGCCGATCCGGTACCGGCCCACCTGCTCGGCGTGGCCGTGACAGAGGAACTTCACGCCCCCCACCAGCTCCACCAGGGCGATGGGAAGTGGGGCGGCGAACCCCGCGGGCGGGGAGTGGAGGATGGTGTAAGAGAGAATCTCCCCAACGGCGGGCAGCGTGTCGGGGGCCATGGGGCCGCCACACTCCGGGCAGTGGGGGGCAGGAGGCGCCGTCACGGTGCCGCAGGCGCAGCGGCTCGCCGGGATGCTGCCCGCCGGCGTCCCCGCCTCTTCTTGGGTCTTCGGTGCCTCCTCCACGGTTCTCCCTCAGTCCCGGGCCAGGATCGTCACCCAGTTCACGCTGGACAGGCCGCCGATGCTCTGGGCCAGCCCCACCCGGGACTCCCGGACCTGCCGGGATCCCGCCTGCCCCCGGAGCTGCCAGACGATCTCCACGATCTGCGCCAGGCCGCTCGCCCCCACAGGGTGCCCACGGGCCTTCAGCCCTCCCGAGGGATTGACCGGCAGGCGTCCCTCCAGGGCTGTTTCCCCGTTCAAGAGCGCCCGGACCGCCTTGCCGGCCTCCGCCAGCCCAAGATCCTCCATGTTGATCAGCTCGAAGGGGGTGAAGGCGTCGTGGACCTCCGCTACCTGGATCGCCTTGGGCCCGAGGCCGGCCATGGCGTAGGCGCGCCGGGCCGCCTCCTGGGTGGCCCGGAAACTGGTGAGCGAGCGACGGTGGCGCAGTGCCACGTGGTCGCTCCCCTGTCCCATGCCGGCCACTCGGACCGGCCGCCGCTCCGCCGTGAGGACCGTGGCCGCCGCCCCGTCGGAGATGGGACAGACCTCGTAGAGGCGGAGGGGATCGGCGATGAGGCGGCTCCCCAGGACGTCCTCCACGGTGATCTCGGCCTGGAAGTGGGCGAGAGGATTGCGGGCGCCATTCCGGTGGTTCTTCACCGGGATCAGCGCCAGGTCCTCGGGGTCCAGGTGGTGGGCCCTGGCGTAGGCCCGGGTCACGATGGCGGCGAGGGCCGGCATGGTGGCCCCGTACCGCCGCTCCGTGGGGTCGATCATCCGGCTGAGGATCTCGGCCACCCGCGGGGTCGCCAGGCCGGTCATCTTTTCGCCGGCCACCACGAGCGCCGTCCGGGCGAAGCCGCCGGCGATGGCCGATGCGGCCGCGAAGAAGGCGGCGGCTCCGGAGGAGGTGCCGGTTTCCACCCGGAAGGCCGGGGTGTGGGCCCTCCCCAGGAAGGAGGCGAAGAGGGGGGCGAGCGTGCCGTCCCCGGTGAACTCTTCCGGGTTCATGGTGCCCACCACGATGAGGTCGGGCTCCTCGATCCCGGCGTCGGTGAGCGCCTGCTGGGCCGCCTCGGCCAGCAGGGCCAGGAGAGGGGCCTCGAGGCGGCCGAACCGCGTGCACCCAACGCCGGCGACGTAGATCCCGGGCATGGTCCTTGCCCTCCGGATCCGCGTGGTGGTCCCGACCGTTGTGCCGCCCTCGCACCTCGTTTGGCCGGCGCGAGTCGGCTGCGCTTCGCACCCTGCACCCGCTGTGCCAAGGCCCCCCTTCATCCTGCGGGACCGCGGGGCTGCGTGTCTCTACTGTACACCGGTGCCGGACCGAAGGCGAAGGCGGCAGCCCGGCCCTCGCCGGGGCCGGGCAACACCGGCAGACTTGCCTCCCTGCCCGGACGGTCTATGATAGGGGCGAAGATCGGGCGGTGAGACGGTGCCCGCCGGGGGAGGGATGAGATGAGGACGCGCGTCGAGACGGACACGATGGGGCCGATGGAGGTGCCGGCGGACCGGTACTGGGGCGCCCAGACCCAGCGGTCGCTTTCCCACTTCCGGATCGGGGCCGACCGCTTCCCGCGGGAGATGATCCGGGCCTTCGGCATCCTCAAGAAGGCGTGCGCGCTCGTGAACCGCGACCTGGGGCTCCTGCCGGAGGAGAAGGCCCGGGCCATCGTCCAGGTGGCGGACGAGGTGATTGCTGGGACACTCGATGATCACTTCCCCCTGGTCGTCTGGCAGACCGGCAGCGGCACCCAGACGAACATGAACGCCAACGAGGTCATCGCCAACCGGGCCATCGAGTTGCTTGGCGGCCAGCTCGGCTCGAAAAAGCCGGTCCACCCCAACGATGACGTCAACAGGAGCCAGTCCTCGAACGACACCTTCCCGACGGCGATGCACATCGCGGCCGTGGAGCAGATGCGCGGACGACTGTTCCCGGCGGTGCGCCGGCTCCGGGACACCCTGGACGGCAAGGCACGGGCCTTCGCCGACATCGTGAAGATCGGGCGGACGCACCTCCAGGACGCGGTGCCCCTGACGCTCGGGCAGGAGATCTCGGGATGGGCGAGCCAGCTCGACCACGCGCTCTCCCACCTCGAGGCGGCGATGCCGCACCTTCACGAGCTGGCCATCGGGGGGACAGCGGTGGGAACGGGGCTCAACGCCCACCCGGAGTTCGCCGAGCGCGCGGCCAAGAAGATCGCGGAACTGACGGGCCATCCGTTCGCCTCGGCGGAGAACAAGTTCGAGGCCCTGGCTGCCCACGATGCCCTGGTGGCGGCCCACGGCGCGCTCAAAACCCTGGCGGCCGGGCTCACGAAGATCGCGAACGACGTCCGCTGGCTCGCCTCGGGGCCGCGCTCCGGGCTCGGCGAGATCACCATTCCGGAGAACGAGCCCGGGAGCTCCATCATGCCCGGGAAGGTCAACCCGACGCAGTCGGAGGCGCTGACGATGGTCTGCGCCCAGGTCCTGGGCAATGACGTGGCGGTGAACGTGGGCGGGGCCTCGGGGAACTTCGAGCTGAATGTCTTCAAGCCGCTGATCATTCACAACGTGCTCCACTCGGTGCGCCTCCTGGCCGACGCTTGCGAGTCTTTCGAGGAGCACTGCGCCCGCGGCATCGAGCCGGACCGGGAGCGGATCCGCGAGCACCTGGAGCGCTCGCTGATGCTGGTGACCGCGCTGGCCCCCCGCCTCGGCTACGACCGGGCCGCCCAGATCGCGAAGAAGGCGCACCGGGAGGGGATGACGCTCAAGGAGGCGGCGGTGGCTCTGGGCTATCTGACGGCGGAGGAGTTCGACCGGGAGGTGCGGCCGGAGCGGATGGTGGGGCCGCAGTAGGAGGACTCAGCGCCGGCGCTGGCATCGGATCGAGACGCGCCCCTCGCCGCCTGGGAGTGGTGAGGGGCGCGGCGTTTTTTCCGGGGGCCCTTGCGGCGGGCCGGTCCCCGCGGCCGGACAGGAGGGGGGGCTACGCGGGGCCAGGGCTCGGGCCGTCGCCGCCGCGCGGGCCGGCGCGTCGGCCTACTTGATGGCCCCGACGGTGAAGCCGGCGATGAAGCGGTCCACGAAGAAGTTGTAGAGGATGGCAATCGGGACGCTGGCGATGAAGCACCCGGCCATGAGCGAGCCCCAGAAGTACACGTCGCCGTGGACGAGGAAGGTCGGCACCCCGACGCTGACCGTGTACTGCGATACTGGAGAGATAAAGGTCAAAGCGTACACGAACTCCTGCGTCACCAGTGTGAAGGTAAAGATTACCACCGTGAGAATCCCCG
>JAHFDC010000083.1 GCA_023249205.1 Candidatus Methylomirabilota bacterium | reverse complement strand
CGTTCCTGGCGCCCGTCCTCCCCACCCTATCAGGGGCGCCGGGGGGAGGGATCGTGACTGCCGTCCTGTCGGTCGGGCTGGCGGTGGCCGGGGCGGCCCTGGCCCTGTTCTGGTACGCGCGGCGGCCCGAGGTTCCCGTTGCCCTCGCGAAGCGCTTCTCGGGTCCCTACCGGCTCCTGCGGGGGAAGTACTTCGTAGACGAACTGTACGCCGCCAGCATCGTCCGGCCCCTGGAGCGCCTGGCGCGCTTGTGCTTCCGTGTGGGGGACGGGATCCTTGTGGAGGGCGCGGTGAACGGGACCGCCGCGCTGGTCGAGTGGGGGAGCCGGGTCCTCCGGCGCGTGCAGACCGGCTTCGTCCCGAATTACGTTCTCTCCATCCTGGTGGGGGCGATCCTGCTGCTCGCCTACCTCGCGTTCGCCCCCTGAGGGGAGCATGCCCGAGCTTCCGCTCCTGAGCCTCCTGACCTTCCTGCCGGCCGCCGGGGCCGCCCTGCTTCTGCTCCTGCCGCGGGAGCGCCTGAGCCTCCTGGGCGGACTGGCCGTGACAGTGACGGCAGTGGACTTCACCCTGTCCGTCCTCCTGTACGCCCGCTTCGACCCGGCGGAGGCCGGCATGCAGTTCGTGGAGGAGGCGGCCTGGATCCCGCGTCTCGGCGTCCAGTACCTGCTCGGGGTGGATGGCATCAGCCTCCCATTGATCCTGCTCACCACCCTCCTCGGCCTCCTGGTGGCTGCGGCCTCGCTGCCCTGGATCCGGGAGCGGGCGAAGGAGTACTACATCTGCCTGCTGCTGCTCCAGACCGGGATGCTGGGGGTCTTCGTGGCGCTCGACCTCTTCCTCTTCTACGTCTTCTGGGAGGCCATGCTCATCCCGATGTACTTCCTCATCGGGGTCTGGGGCGGTCCCCGCCGCATCTACGCCACGATCAAGTTCTTCCTCTACACCATGGCCGGCTCGGTCCTGATGCTCGTGGCCATCTTCGCCCTCTACTTCATCGGCCGTGCGGCCCTCCCGGCGCCGACCTTTGCCCTGCCGGCGCTGCTCGGCGTCGTGGTTCCCCCGGAGAAGCAGACCTGGCTGTTCCTGGCCTTCGCCCTCGCCTTCGCCATCAAGGTCCCCATGGTCCCGTTCCACACCTGGCTACCCGATGCCCACGTGGAGGCGCCCACGGGGGGGAGCGTCATCCTGGCGGGGGTCCTCCTCAAGATGGGAACCTACGGGTTCCTCCGCTTCGCCCTCCCCCTCTTCCCTGATGCAACCCGCACCCTCCTCCCCCTGGTGGCGTGGCTGGCGATCGCGGGGATCCTGTACGGGGCGCTGGTCGCCCTCGCCCAGGCGGACGTGAAGAGCCTGGTGGCGTACAGCAGCGTGAGCCACCTGGGCTTCGTCATGCTCGGGATCTTCGCCCTGAACGTCCAGGGCGTCTCGGGGGCGCTTCTCCAGATGGTCAACCACGGGCTCAGCACCGGCGCCCTGTTCCTGCTGGTCGGGATGCTCTACGAGCGGCGGCACACCCGGATGCTGGCGGACTTCGGGGGCCTCTTCCGGGTGATCCCGGCATATGGCGGCGTCCTGCTCGTCATCGCCCTCTCCTCCATCGGGCTGCCCGGCCTGAACGGCTTCGTCGGGGAGTTCCTGATCCTGGCCGGGACATTCAAGTTCTGGCCGCTGTACGCCGTCCTGGGGGCGGCCGGCGTCGTGCTCGGGGCCTGGTACATGCTCTGGATGGTCCAGCAGGTTCTCTTCGGGCCCGTCCGGCACGAGGCCAACCGGAACCTCCGGGATCTCACCGTCGCCGAAGCGGGCATCCTGGCTCCCATCCTCCTGCTGGTGGTGTGGATCGGGGTGTACCCAGCTCCCTTCCTGTCCGTGAGCGAGGCCTCGGTGAAGGCCCTGCTCGCCCGCGTCGAGCATGGCCCGAGCGCGGTGGGGCCGGCCGCCGGGGGGGTGGATGGGCAGGCCTACGGCCGGCCGGCGCGGGCCGCCGGCGCGGAAGCGTCACTGGCGCTCCCCCGGCGACCGCAGGCCCGCGCGGCCGGAGGGCAGCCGTGATGCCTCCGCTCGATTGGGCCGCACTGGCCCCCACGCTCGCGGTGGCGGGTGCCGGGCTCGTCCTCCTGGTCGCCGACCTATTCGTGGGGCCGGAGCGGCGCGCGATGCTGGCCTGGATCCCCATCGTGGGGTTCGGAGGAGCAGCGGCGCTGAGCGCCGGGCTCTGGCGAGGAGATGCCCGGGTCGTGGCCGGGATGCTGGTGGTGGACCGCGCCGCCTGCTTCTTCTACGGACTCTTCGCCCTCATCGGCATCCTGACCGTTCTCCTGTCGATTCCCTACATCCGCCGGGAGGGGATTGAGTTTGGCGAGTACTACGTGCTGCTGACCTTCGCCGTCCTCGGGATGATGGTGATGGCCTCGGCGGCCGACCTGCTCATGTTCTTCCTTGGCCTGGAGACCCTCTCCGTGGCCCTGTATGTCCTGGCGGGGTTCCTGCGGCACCGCCTCACCTCCAACGAGTCGGGCCTGAAGTACCTGCTCCTCGGAGCCTTCTCCTCGGCGTTTCTCCTGTACGGGGTGGCGTTCCTGTACGGGGCGACCGGGTCCACGAACCTGGAGGCGATCCAGGCGGCGCTCCTCCCCCGGGCGTCTCCCGGCCCCCTCCCGGCGGTGGGGGTGGGGCTCATTCTCGTCGGCCTGGCCTTCAAGGTCGCCGCGGTCCCGTTCCACATGTGGGCCCCGGACGTCTACGAGGGGGCCCCCACCTCCGTCACCGCCTTCATGATCGCCGGAACGAAGGCGGCCGCCTTCGCGGGATTCCTGCGCGTCACGCCGGTGGCCGGGACGAGCCTCCAGGGGGCCTGGCCGGATGTCCTGTGGATCCTGGCCGCCCTCACCATGGGGGTGGGAAACGTGGCGGCGGTGGCGCAGCGGAGCCTGAAGCGGATGCTGGCCTACAGCGGGATCGCCCACGCCGGCTACCTCGTGGTCGCCCTGGTCCCCGGGAGCCCCCTCGGGACGGCGGGGCTCCTGTTCTACCTGCTGGCCTACGCCTTCATGACGGTGGGGGCCTTCGCCGTCCTCATCGCGCTCGGACAGCGGGGGGAGGAGAATCTCACGCTGGATGCCTGGGCGGGGATGGGCACCCGGCGGCCCCTCTTCGCGTTGAGCATGGCGATCTTCATGTTCTCCCTGGCCGGCCTTCCGCCCACCGCCGGGTTCATGGCCAAGCTCTACGTCTTCAGCGCGGCGGTGGAGGCGGGCTACATCTGGCTTGCCATCCTGGGAGTCCTCTGTAGCGTGGTCTCGGTGTTCTTCTACCTCCGGGTCGTGGTGGTGATGTACATGCAGGAGCCGGGAGCGGAGCCGGCGGACCTCCGCCTCTCAGGGGCGACGGCGCTGGCCACTCTTCTCGGCGTGGCCGGGACGCTGTACCTTGGCCTCTTCCCGTCGGGCGCCTGGGAAGTGGCGGTCCGGTCGGCCCAGCACCTGGCAGGGATGGGGGGGTGAGGCTGATGCCGGAGCGGCGCGAGGCGGGGAGCCCAGGCCCCGTGGCTGGTGCCCGGGCTTCCAGGGTCCCGGAGAGGACGGTCACCCGGCTGAGCATCTACCTCCGGTGCCTGGAGGAACTGCAAACGGACGGCCTCACCGCCGTCTCGTCGAAGCAGTTGGCCCAGCGGTTCGGGCTGAACTCGGCCCAGGTCCGGAAGGATCTGGCGTACTTCGGGCAGTTCGGCGTTCGGGGCCTGGGCTACTACGTGGGCGAGTTGAAGCACAATCTGGAGCGGATCCTCGGCCTGAAGCATGACTGGCAGGTGGCGCTCGTGGGGGTCGGAAATCTCGGGTCGGCCCTGCTAGCCTACCCGGGGTTTCAGCACCGCGGATTCCGCCTCTCCGTGGCCTTCGAGAAGGACCCGGCCAAGATCGGTGGCAGGCAGGGGCGGGTCCCTATCCATCGCATCGAGCGGATCGGTCCCGTCCTGAAGCGGCGGGCAATCCGGATCGCCATCCTGGCCATCCCTGCCGCGGGCGCCCAGGCGGTGGCCGACCAGTTGGTGGCTGCCGGGGTGAACGCCATCCTGAACTTTGCCCCCACCCAACTGACCGTCCCACGGGGCGTCAAGGTCCAGAACGTGGACCTGTCTGTTCTCTTGAAGACCCTCGCCTTCCATACCAAGCGCACCGACCGGCCCCACGCTGTCCCCGCGCCGAAGCCAGCCGTCAGTAGTGTCCCAGGCTAGCTGGCGAACCTCAAGGCGCCCCTGGCTCCTTACTTCGCTTGCTACAACTTTGGTAGGATTTACCAGATGCTTAGGATGACCCCTGGCAAGTCTGCGGGAAGAGCGGATCGGGTAGGGGGACTTGGGGAACTGCTCTTGGCGTGAATGCATTTCCTGATATCCGCAAAATATCCCTTGACCTTCCAGTTACCTGAAAGGATTACATTGTTTAGTGAAAGGAGGTGATGGCCGTGCAGCTCACACAGAAGGTGTCCCTGTGCCCGGAATGCGGGGCCTGTCCCGAGGTCGAGGTTCTCCGACACGAAGATAGGACAGCGACCGTCCGGATCGGGGAGGGCGACGAGAAGATCGCACTCTCCAGAGAAGCCTGGAACAGCCTCGTGCGATACGTGCGAGAGGGTGTTTTGGGAGAGCTCTGACCCCGTGGGGGCCGGTCCCTTGGGCCGGCCCCCCTTTCCTGCGACTGGACATAGGATGACTCGCACTCAGCTCTTCATCGGACCCCTCGCCAAGCAGGCGGGGGTCAACCCGAAGACGATCCGGTACTATGAAGCGATCGGGGTGCTGCCTCCAGCGCAACGGGGCGAGAACCGGTATCGCCTCTACCCCAAGGAGACAATCGAACTCCTCCAGTTCATCACCAAGGCGAAAGCCTTGGGCTTCACACTTTCCGAGATCAAGGAAATCGTGGGAGTCCGTCGGCAGGACCAGCAGCCATGCGCCCATGTCCGAAGCCTTGTGGAGCAGAAAATCGTTGACCTCGACCAGATGCTCGCCGATTTTGTCGCCGTCCGGAAACGGCTCAAGCGGCTCCTCGCCGGCTGGGAGGAGCGAGCAAAGCACCACGGCTCTCAGGGAGTGGTCTGTCCCCATATCGAAGGCGAGCCCCTTCCCTCCAGAGGTTATAAGTAGCCTGCTGGGATCATCAATCTCAATTCGTTCAACAATTTCCAATTAGGACATTCCACAGCCGCCAGCCCACTTGACAAAGTCGCGAGTGCCGGGTACTGTCTGAGGCGAGCCTAAGTTCTTTTTTTGGAGGCTCCAATATGACGATTAGCCATGCCATGGAGGACTACCT
>JAHFDC010000003.1 GCA_023249205.1 Candidatus Methylomirabilota bacterium | reverse complement strand
GGGGGGCCCGGCTACGGGTGAGCGCGGGGGCCCCGTTCCCGGTGTCGGGGACGGCGGCGGGCGCTCTCGCGGCCGAGGTCCTGGACTTGGCGGAGCCCGGGGGCTCCGAGCGGGTGCTGGACCTGTACTGCGGCGTGGGACTCTTCGCGGTGCCGCTCGGCCTGAAGGTCGCGTCGCTCGTCGGTGTGGAGGGGGATGGGAGAGCGGCGGCCGACGCCCGCCACAACGCCTGGGCGAACGGGTGCCGGCAGGTCCGCATCTGGGAGGGCACGCCGGAGGCGTTCCTCCGGACGTCTGAGGCCGGCCAGCCGTGGGATCTCGTCCTTCTCGAACCCCCCGGGGCCGGTCTCTCCCGGGAGGCGCTGGAGGGTGTGGTGGCCCTGGCGGCGCCCCGGCTCCTCTACGTCGGCCGCGACGTCAGCACCTTCGCCCGGGACGCGGGGCGCCTGCGGGAGCGGGGCTATACGCTGGAGGCGGTGCAGCCCCTGGACTGCTCCCCCCAGACCTACCATTCGGAAGTGGTGGCGCTTCTTGCGCGGCAGTCCGGGGGTGCGGATCACGAGTCGAGGGGGCGGGGATGATTCAATTTTCCGAGGCGGGGATTCGGGCCTTTGAACGCGAGCGGGCGCGCCTGGGGAAGCCGGGGATGGGGGTCCAGATCGCCTTCACCTATGGCTGCGGCGGGGCGGGGTTCCGGGTCACCTTCACGGAGGACCCGGCCGCCCACCACACGGTCCAGGAGGACCGGGGGGTGCCGATCTGGCTTGACAGCCAGGCGGCCGCGGGCCTGGACGGCGCCGTCATTGACTACGACGGGACAGGGTTCCTCCTGCGCCACCCGGACGCCGCCATCGTCGAGTTCTGCTAGTGCCGGGCCAACTGACGTCGCCTCACGTCGTTCTCCGACCACCCTGCGGGTGGTGCCCGCGGCGGTCCTCAACGTACAAAGGCGTACGCCTCCGGCCGCCTCCTCCCTCGGGCCTCGTGATGCTCGTCATTTGGCCCGGCACCACGGTGTGAAAGTGAGCATTTGGCACAGTTCCTTGGAGCCACGCTAAGCGGAGACCCGCGGGCGCCCCGACAGGGGCGGCCTCCGCCGCAGCCGGGATGGGTTCGGGCGCGCCATGAGGCAGCGATCATGACTGGCAGGTGGCGTTCGCGGGTGCACGCGGTCCTCGAGGTGAACGAGGCCCGCTCGCCGGCGAGGACCGTGGTCAACGCCCTCCTCATTATGGTGATCGTGGCGAGCGCTGCGGCCGGCGTATTCGAGACGCTAGAACCCGCCGCCGTTCGCTACAGGATCCTGTTCGCGGCGATCGAGGGCGTCGCCGTTGGGGTTTTCACCATCGAGTACGCGCTGCGGCTCTGGGCCGCGCCGGAGCGGGAGCCGGGCGCGGCGGCTCACCCGTCGCGGGCGCGTCGCGCCTACGCCCTTTCGGCCTTCGGCCTGATTGACCTCGTGGCGATCCTGCCGTTCATCCTGAGCCTGCTGCTGCCGATCCATCCCGACTGGCTGCGGGTCCTGAGGCTCTGCCGGCTGCTCAAGGTCGCCCGCTATGTGCCGGCCCTGGCGCTGTTTACCGCCGTGCTCCGCAGCGAAAGGCGGCCCCTCCTCGGGGCGCTGCTGGTCATGGGCGTGGTGCTCGTCCTCAGCTCGGGGGTCATGTTCCTGCTCGAGCGGGAGGCCCAACCCACGGTCTTCGCCAGCATCCCCCACACCATGTGGTGGGCGATGGTGACGATCGCGACGGTGGGCTACGGCGACATCGCGCCGATCACGGCGTGGGGGAAGGTCTTCGGCGGCCTCGTGATGATCCTCGGTATCGCCATGTTCGCGGTGCCGGCGGGCATTCTGGCGACCGGGTTCGCCGCGGAGCTCCGCAAGCGCGACTTCGTCGTCACCTGGCAGACGGTTGCCAAGGTGCCCCTCTTCGCCGGCCTCGACGCTGCGCGCATTGCCGAGATCGCCGGCTTGCTCAGGCGGGAGGTGGTCCCTGCCCGGTACGTCGTCGTCCGTCGCGGCGAGCCGGCCGACAGGATGTTCTTCGTCATGGGCGGGGAGCTTGAGGCGGATGTCCAGCCGGCCCCGCGCCGGCTCGGCCCGGGACAGTACTTCGGTGAGATCGCGCTGCTGTACGATACCTCCCGCACGGCAACCGTGACGGCGGTGACCGAGTCCCACCTCCTCGCCCTCGACGTGGCCGACTTCCGCCGTCTCCTCGATGTCCACCCCGATCTCAAGGCCGCGATCTCCCGCGTCGCCGAGCGGCGGCTGGCGGCCGGTCCCGCGGAGGCTGGCCCGCCCGGCCCCTCTGGGCGCTGATCGGGCTCTTGGAGGGGCCGCGGGAGGGGCGGAACTGATCCTGCTGGATCTTCCAGGATGATCGGAGTTCGCGCTCTCACCGCCTTCCGGTCCGGGACGCACGCCACTTTCTCGGCGCGGCCGCCGAGCGTGCAATAAGGAGGGGCGATGAACACCAGTGGACTCGCGCCGAGGCAGCAGTGGGGCATCACCGTCCTGCGGGTGGTGGTCGGGATCGTGTTTCTGGTGCACGGCGCGCAGAAGCTCTTCGTGTTCGGGGTCAGCGGCGTGGCCGAATTCATGGGCCAGGCCGGGTTCCCGGCCCCCATGCTGGCCGCGGTGGTCCTGACGGCGGCGGAGTTCCTGGGCGGCCTGGCGCTGGTGCTCGGCCTGTTCACGCGGTGGGCGGCAATTCCGCTGGCCTTTGTCATGCTGGTGGCGGTTCTTGTGGTGCATCTGAAGGCCGGCTTCTTCCTGCCTGACGGGTACGAGTTTGCCCTGACGCTCCTGGGGGCGAACGTCGCCCTGGCGCTGCTCGGGTCCGGCGAGGCGTCGGTGGACCGGGTCCTCGAACGGCGGAGAGCGTAGCGGGATCGGTGGCGGTGCGGAGTGGTCCTGATCCGGGAATCGTCGAGCGTCGAAGGCGAGCCGGTTTCCCGGCGCGAGCGGGGAAGCCCGATATGCCAGGCTACCAGACGAGACTGGGGCACGCGCACCTGAAGGTGCGCGACCTCAAGCGGTCCGTGGAGTTCTATACCCGGATCTTCAACCTGGTCGTGTCCGAGCAGGTGGGGGCGCACTACGCCTTCCTCTCGGGCGGCGCGGCGCATCACGAGATCGCGTTACAGCAGGTGGGGCCGAACGCGCCGGGACCGCTGGGGTCCGCCGTCGGGCTGTACCACGTCGCCTTCGAGGTCCCCGACCGGCGGGCCTTCGCGCTCGCCTACCGGGCCCTCGCCGAGGCCGGCGTGGGGGTGGCGACGGTGGACCACCGCATCAGTTGGGCGATCTATTTTACGGATCCTGACGGCAACGGGCTGGAGATCTACTGGGATACGCGGGAGCAGCCTTCCGGCCGGCCGCGTTGGGAGGGGGAGGCCCTGCCGCTGCCCCCGGAGAGGATCCTGGCTCCCCTCGAGGGGGCCTGAGCGCCCGGCGAGGACGAACCCACCACGGGCGGCGAGCGCCGTGCCGCGGCTGTCCGGCCTAATACAAACGTCAGAATCACAGTGACAAAGTCCGGGTTCTGTCGCCGGCGCCGCCCCGGCCCCCGGGCCCCGTGGGGAACCCTCCCGTGGTTCCCCCCATCGGCCACGAGACGATGGGCCCCCCCTCCGCTACGGGGGCCGTCGGGCGGCATCCGGCGCCACCCGGACCTTGTGTCACCCGATGTATCTCGTTTGTATTAGTGTGACTCCAACGGATTGTAGATAGTGGTCAGGCGACAGCTCCGGTGCCGGGCCAAATGACGAGCATCACGAGGCCCGAGGGAGGAGGCGGCCGGAGGCGTACGCAGTATGTACGTTGAGGACCGCCGACGACCGAGAACGACGTGAGGCGACGTCAGTTGGCCCGGCACTAGTTCTCCCGCTCCTCGTCGCCGTTGGTGGTCGGGAGGCGGAACTTCGCCAGGATCCTCTCCACCTCCCTCTGGTACCGGCTGATCCCCTCCAGGTCCCGCAGGATTTCCCCCGTGTCGCCGAGCCCGCCCCGGATCTTCCCCGGGAGGGCGGTCAGTTCGTGAACGGCCCGCGCCTGGAGTTTGTGGATTTCCGTCAGGGCCGCAGTGATCTTCCCGAAGGCCCCATTGAGAAGCTGGGCGAACTCCTGGAGGTCGTCGTCACGCCGAATCCGGACGGCGAGCGGGAGGTTCCCCTCCGAGACCCCCCGGAGTATCTGCTCGATCCGGAAGAGGGGGCCCGCCAGCTTGTGGGTGACGAACACGCTCAGGATCCCCGAGGCCAGTATGCTCAGCAGCACGGCCGGCCAGACGCGGACGGCCAGGGGGTAGAGCTCCGCCAGGTTGGCCGCGTCCGCGGGCGGGAAGACCAGTCCCCGGACGGCCAGGCGGATGGGCATGAAGAGCAACAGAACCATGAGGATCGAACAGACGATCAGCGGGATCAGCGAGAGGAAAAAGTACTTCCGCTGAATCGGGTGCACGTAGAACCGTCGGCGCCACCAGGGGAGATGCTGTGTCATGGTCATTCCCTCCACGCTGCTGCTCCTCGGCAGGGGCGGCACGCTCAGCGGCCGCGCCTGCCAGTTTCGTCCAGCCGTTCATTTCGTCCCTCACCATCCGGCCGACCTCTGCCCCCGGAGGGAGAGCGGGACGATCCGTGACTACGGGTTTCTGAGCCACCCCTGTTCCGTTATCGTCCGGGTGCGGGCCGCCTGCCCGGCCGAACCGTTGGAGAGCCTCAACTCGATGCTGAGGCGGCGGATGCGGGCCATGTCCCCGATCGCGAGAGTATAGGTCTCCCCCGGATAGGCCGGGATGGGCTTCCCGGCGGTGTCGAAGTACGTGATCCGGATGCTCTCGACGTTCCTCGCGAGGGGCGGAAGTTCCTCGACCGGGGTCGTCCCATCCATCGTCCGTCTCAGGTCTGTGCCGAAGAGGGCGAACCCGACGCGCTCGTCGGCGTTCTGATCCAGGATGCCATTCTTATTCGCATCCGTACTGAACAGCAGTCTTCTCTCCGTCGCTTGTGGATTGAAGCCGGTGGCCGCCTTGAACCCGAAGATTCCCCGGGCCAATGGATCGTAGCCTGAGACCCTGACGTGCTTCAGGATCTGCCCCAGAGCCCGGCGGCCATGGTCTCGGAGGTCGGCGTCCGTCGCCGCCCGGGCGTAGGCGAACTGGCCGGCCTCGTAGATCGTATAGAGGGCAAACAACACAATGAAGAAGATGGACATGCTCACAGTGAGCTCGAGGAGGGTGTATCCCTGCTTGTCTCTCGCCTGCCTCACCCCGCCCCTCCGGTATCGCTCCCGTGGCATCTAGGCCAATCCGCGTCCCCGGTCATCCCCAACTGACAGGGGATGGGCCTTGGACGGCTTCGGAGAGATTGCTCCGGATACTTCACCACCCGGAAAATGAAGCAGGATATGTGCCAGGGACCGTAAAGTGTGCGGGTACTGCCTAACTTATTGAATTGAAATGGTTTCAATACAAAGGGTGGGGCCTGGACGGCCGCATCCGCGTGGGGTGCCAGAAAGCGGGCAGGAGGGGAGAATTGCCACAGTGTTCACCGGGAGAGGTCCCGGGCACGCGGTTCACCGGAGGCGGCGGACTCCGGTGAAGGGCCGGCCCTAGAGGTGTGCTAGGCCGGAGAGGGGGGGAGGGTGGGGACGCTAGGGACGGCCTGCTCCTCGGGCCAGGGTCGGCCGAGGCTGGCCGCGGCCCCCACCAGCGCGGCCCGGATCTGGGGGAGGGCAGCCAGAGCCGCGGCCTTGCCCGCCGCGACCGCCTCCCGCTTGTGCCGGAAATCGAGGGTGGCGATGTGGCCCACGGCCGGCACGATGGTCACCTCGGCCTCGGGCTGGCGGGTCGTCAACTCCCGGCCCAGGATGGCCAGGGCCTGGTGCAGAACGTCCAGGGCCCCCCGGAGTGGGGTCTGCTTGAGGTCCGGCGAGACGCTCACCGCCAGGGTCACCTCGGCCCCCATCAACCCGGCAACCTTCACGGGCAGGTTCTCCACCAGCGCGCCATCGGCCAACAGACGCCCGTCCACCCGACAGGGGTGGATAAGGCCGGGCATGGCGCTGCTCGCCCGGACGGCCCTGCCCGCCGGGCCCCGGTCCAGGATGACCCGCTCCCCCGTCCGGAGGTCGGTGGCGACGGCGGCGAAGGGGATGGGGAAATTCTCGATGGGCCCTCCCCCGGTGAGCCATTCCACCAGGCGCTCGAGTTTCGTCCCCTTGAGCGGCCCCCAGCTGAGTCCGCTCAGCGTATAGTCGAGGAAGTCCCCTCGGTCGAGGCGGAGTCCATCCCGTTCGAGGAGTGCAGCATCCGGCCGGGCGGCGTACGCGGCCCCGATGAGGCTCCCCACGCTCGTGCCCACGATGCAATCAATGGGGATCCCGTTCTCCTCCAGCACCCGGAGGACGCCGATGTGGGCGAAGCCGCGGACGGCTCCCCCGCCCAGGACCACGCCCACCCGGACCGGGATGGCCGGCCGGGGACGCGGAGGAACGGGCGGCCGGGGACGCCGCGGGATGGGGCGGAGCATCTCTGCAAGGCCGCCGGCCAGCCCGGCGAGCCCGGCCAGGAGAAGCATCCGCTTCCTAGGCAAGGGGGTACCCCCCCGCGGCGAGCGTCGCGGCCGCGCTCTTCCGGTGCAGGGCGACCAGGTCCGGGGGGAGAGCCCGCAGGACCTTTCGGAGGGCGCCGCCCGCGCTCCGGAGCGCGTCCCCCTCGGCCAGCGTCGGCAGCAGGCGCCGCGCGGTCGCCTCGAGAGCGGCCACGTCCTCGGCCACTGCCGCCCGGGCAAGGTCCGCCGCCGTGGCCGCCTTGGGTCCACCGCGCGCGAGGGCTCGCGCGGCTCTGAGCAGGGCACTCTCCGCCGCGAAGAGGTTCAGGATGAGATCGCTCAAACCGGCCAGGATCTCCTGCTCGTCGGCGAGCCGCTCCCCGTGCTTCTGGAAGGCCATCCCGGCCAGGAGCAACGCGGCCTGCCTCCCCTGGCGGACCCGCTCCGCCTCCGGCCCCAGCGGCCCCTCGTCCTGGGCAGCAGGCTCCCGGGGGGCCAGGATCGCCTCCTGGGCCGCCTTCAGCGCGGGGAGCAGGGGGAGGCGCCCCTGGCCCGCCCGCTTCAGGATCATCCCGGCCGCGAGGAGGCGATTGATCTCGTTGGTCCCCTCGAAGATGCGGTTGATCCGGGAGTCCCGGTAGAACCGCTCTACCGGGTACTCCTGGCTGTAGCCGTACCCGCCGAAGGTCTGCACCGCCTCGTCCACGACGCCATCGAGCGCCTCGGTGCAGAAGACCTTGGTGAGAGCGCACTCCACCGCGACCTCCTCGAGGGCCCGCCGGCTCGCCTCCCGGTCGCCCCCGGTGCCGGCGAGCGCCTGGTCCAGCAGGCCCGCCGTCCGGTACAGGAGGCTCTCGGCGGCGAAGATGGACGCCGCCATCCGGGCCAGTTTGCCCTGGATGAGGCCGAAGGAGGCGATCGGCTTGCCGAACTGCTGCCGCGCGGCGGCGTACTGCGTCGCCGCCTTCAGGGCCGCCTTCATCGCGCCGAGGCAGCCCGCCCCCAGCTTGAAGCGGCCCAGATTCAGGATCGTGAAGGCGATGACGTGGCCCCGCCCGACCTCCCCGAGGAGGTTGTGCGCCGGGACGATCGCGTCCGTCAGATGGACCGGTCGGGTGGAGGAGCCCTTGATCCCCATCTTGCGCTCCTCGGGGCCGACGGAGACGCCCGGGAAGGTCCGCTCCACCAGGAAGGCGCTGAAGTCCTTCCCGTCCACCTTGGCGAAGACCGTGAAGAGGTCGGCGAAGCCGGCGTTCGTGATCCAGAGCTTGGTCCCGTTCAACCGGTACGCTCCGTCCGGGGTCCGGACCGCCGTGGTCTTGGCCGCCAGGGCATCGGAGCCGGAGCCGGCCTCGGTGAGGGCGTAGGCGCCGAGCCACTCTCCGCTGGCCAGGCGGGGGAGGTAGCGGCCCTGCTGCTCAGGCGTCCCGAAGTACACGAGCGGCAGGGTCCCGATGCAGGTGTGGGCTCCGTGGGAGACGGCGAAGGAGGCCACGGCCCCGAGCGGCTCCGCCAGTAGGAGGGAGGCGCCCTTCCGGAGGCTGAGGCCGCCGTGCGCCTCCGGGACGTCGGCGCCCAGCAGCCCGAGCGCGCCGGCTCGCTTGAGCAGGCTCACCATGACCCCCGGCTCCTGGTGCTCGATCGCCTCGAGGCGGGGGAGGACCTCCTGGGCCACGAAGTCGGCCGCCACCTGCCCCATCATCCGCTCCTCGGCCGTCAGGTCCTCCGGCGTAAAGATCGCCTCCGCCGGCGTCTCCCCCAGGAGGAAGGCGCCGCCGAGGACGCGGGGGGCTTCCTGCGCGGCGGGGACCGTCATGGCGCGCTCCCTCCGTCCTCCCGGGCGAAGAGTCCCGCCGCCCCCATTCCGCCCCCGACGCACATGGTGACCAGGCCGATCCGGCTGCCGCGCCGCTGCAGTTCGTACAGCAGCGTTGCGGTCAACTTCGCGCCGGTGCAGCCGAGCGGATGCCCGAGGGCGATGGCCCCCCCGTTCACGTTTACCTTTGCCGGATCCAGCCCCAGCATCTGCATCACCCCGAGGACCTGGGCGGCGAAGGCCTCGTTGAGCTCGATCAGGTCCACCTGCTCGAGCCCCAGGCCGGTCTGCCGCAGGACCTTCGGCACCGCGTAGGCGGGGCCGAGCCCCATCTCCTCCGGGGGGAGGCCGGCCACGGCGTAGCCGAGGAAGCGCGCGAGGGGCTTCGCCTTGAGCATCTCGGCGCGCCGCCTCGCCATCACCACTACTGCCGCGGCGCCGTCGCTCATCTGGGAGGTGTTCCCCGCGGTCACCGTCCCGTCCTTCTGGAAGGCGGGCGGGAGTTTGGCCAGCGCCTCGAGGGAGGTGTCCGGCCGGGGGCCCTCGTCCCGGTCGAAGAGGACGGGCGGGGCACCCGTGGCGGCCGACAGGGGCAGCGGGACGATCTCCTCTGCGAAGCGCCCTTCCCGCAGGGCGGCTACCGCTCTCCGGTGGCTCTCCAGCGCGAAGCGGTCCTGGGCCTCCCGGGGGATCCCGCACTTGGCCGCGACGACCTCGGCGGTGAGCCCGACGCTGAGGTAGGAATCGGGGTACTCGGCCATGAGCGCCGGGTTGGGGGCGATCTTGAACCCTCCCATCGGGACGAGGCTCATGCTCTCCGTCCCCCCGGCCACCACCACCTCGGCTGCGCCGGTCTGGATCCGCTCGGCCGCGAAGGCAATCGCCTGGAGGCCCGAGGCGCAGAAGCGGTTGATGGTGCAGGCCGGGACCGAGACCGGCAGGCCGGCCCGGAGACCCGCCTGCCGCGCCACGTTCATTCCCTGCTCGGCCTCGGGCATGGCGCACCCGAGGATCAGGTCGTCCACCGCCTCCTGCTTCAGCCCCGGGACCCGAGCGATCGCGGCCCGGATGGCCACCGCCGCCATCTCATCCGGGCGGGCGTGGCGGAGGCTTCCCCGCGGGGCCTTGCCCACCGCCGTCCGTACCGCCGACACGATGACTGGCTCATCCATGGTCATCCTCAATTGCGGAGCGGCTTCCCCGTCTTCAGGGTGTGCCGGATCCGCTCCTGGGTCTCCCGCCGCCCGAGCAGGCGGAGGAAGGCCTCGCGTTCCAGGTCCATGATCTCTTCGGCCGTGGCGGTCCCCGGGTGGGGACGCTCCCCGCCGGTCAGCACGCGCGCCAGCGCCGTCGCGATCTCCCGCTCGTAGGCGGTGATGTGGCCGCCCCGGTGGGCCAGGTGGATACCGAGGGAGAGCAGGGCGAAGCCCGGCTCCCCCAGGACCGGGATCGGCCCGGCGGGCGGGAGCGGCGGCCTGGCCGAGTGCGCCAGGTGGAGGGCGACGGCCTTCGCCTCCGCGAGGAGCCGGTCCGGGTTCATGACGACCTCATCTTCCGGCCTGAGCAGGAGGAGGCGACGCGCCTCCGCCGCCGAAGAGGACACCTTGGCGAAGGCGATGGTCTCGAAGACCCGCTTCAGGAGGGGCTGGGGATCGAGGCCGGTATCCGGTGGGAGGAGGGCCATGTGGCGGCGCAGCATCTCGGCGCAGCCCCCCCCGGCCGGGAGCAGGCCCACGCCGGTCTCGACCAGGCCCATGTAGGTCTCGGCCGCGGCCACCGCCCGGTGGGCCGCGAGCGTCAGTTCGGCTCCACCCCCCAGGGTCCGGCCGAAGGGCGCGGCCACGACGGGGACCGCCGCCTCCCGGACCGACCGGACCGCCCGCTGGAAGGTGCGGACCATCCCGTCAATCTCGTTCCAGTCCTCCTCCTCGGCGGCGAACAGCAGGAGGCTCAGGTCCGCCCCGGCGGAGAAGTGGGGACCCTGATTGCCGATCAGCAGGGCGGCGAAGTCGCTGGTTGCCCGGAAGAGGCCGCGCTCGAGCAGCGCGAGGGCATCGGCACCCAGCGCGTTCAGCTTGCTGTGAAACTCGAGCGCGAGGACTCCGTCCCCGAGGTCCACCAGGCTCGCCCCCCCGCGGTGCTCCACCAGGCCTCCCACGGCCTTGCGGCGGGCGAGCGCGAGGACTCCCGGCTCCTCGGCGATCGGCAGGTGGCCACGGGCCTCGAGGTCAAAGACCGTCCGGATCCCCCGTCGTTCGGGGTAGAAGGCACTCGGCTCGGCTGCCAGCACCGCCTCGACGAGGGGCGGGAGTTGCGACCCCTCGGCCGAGAGGCGGTGCGCCGCCTCCCCGACGCCGAGAGTGTCCCAGGCAGCGAAGGGGGGCAGATCCCAGCCGAAGCCCCACCGCATCGCCTGATCCACGGCGAGCGGGCCATCGGCGACCTCCGGCACGCGGGCCGCGGCGTAGCGGAGGGTTCCGCCCAGCAGGCGCCAGGCGAGCGTTGCCGCCCGATCGTCTGACGTCAGGAGGCGGCGCACCCGCTCCCCGGGGTCCTCCAGGCCGCGCAATGCCTCGAGCGCCGGGAAGGGATCCCGCTCGGCCGGGCGGTACTCCAGCGTCTTCACGTCGAGGGCCATGCGGCCCCCGTCGGGAGCGGTCCGGTAGAAGCCTGCGCCGGTCTTCTCTCCGAGGCGTCCCGCGTTGAGGAGCCCCTCGACCAGCGCGGGGACCCGGAAGCGGGACTGCTCCTCGTCCCCTTCCGCCTGGTCCCCGATGGCCCGGACGACCCGGGCGAAGGTGTCGAGGCCGACCAGGTCGAGCGTCCGGAGGGCGGCGGTCCGCGGTCTCCCCAGCGGGGGGCCGGTCAGGGCGTCCACCTCCTCGACGGAGAGCCCCTCTTCTTCCATGACGCGGAAGGCGAGGAGCGTGGCGTGGACGCCAATCCGGTTCGCGATGAATCCAGGCGTATCCTTCGCCCGCACCACGCCCTTGCCCAGGGCCAAGCTCCCGAATGCCTCCATCCCTTCCAGGACGGCCGGGTCGGTCTCCATCGTCCCCGCAATCTCGAGGAGGCGCATGTAGCGGGGCGGATTGAAGAAGTGGGTTCCGAGGAAGTGGCGGCGGAAGTCGTCCGAGCGGCCGGCGGCGAGGCCAGCCAGTCGGAGGCTCGATGTGTTGCTGCTGATGAGCGTCCCCGGGGCCCGGTGGGCATCCACGCCGGCGAAGAGGGCCTGCTTGATCCCGGCATCCTCGGCCACGGCCTCGAGGATCCAGTCCGCCTCCTCGAGCCACGCGAGGTGGTCCGTCAGGTTTCCGACCCGGATGGCGTCGGCCATCTCGGGCAGGAACAGGGCCGGCGGGCTTGACCGCCGGATGGCCTCCACCGCTTCGCGGGCCAACCGGTTGCGGACCTGCGCCTCCTCCGCTCCCGTCAGCCCGGTCGGCAGGACATCCAGGAGCGTGACCCGGAGATGGGCATTCGCGAGGAGGGCGGCCAGTTGGCGCCCCATGACCCCCGCGCCTAGGACCGCCACCGACCGGATCGGCCTCATGCGCTCCTCCGCACCCAGCGGGGCAGCCAGGAGAGACGGGAGAGGAAGCGTCCCCCGAGGCTGATCCAGGTCGCGCGGGCCGGCGTCTCGCCCGCATACAGGCGCTCGATGGCCTCCCGGTGGCGGGCCGCCACGGCGGCCCGCCGGACCTTGAGCGTCGGGGTCATCTCCCCGCTGGCCAGGCTGAAGGGCTCCCGGAGGAAGAGGATCCGCCGGACCTTCTCGTGCGGGGCACAGTCCGCGGTCAGCCGGTCCAGGTCGCCGAGAAGGAGGAGTTCCGTCCGGGGGTCCTTCAGGAGGTCGCCCGTCTCCCCCGGAATTCCGGCCTCCGCCGCGCGGGCCCGGAGAGCCTCCTCCCGCGGGACCACCAGGGCGGCGAGGAAGGCGCGCCCCTCGCCCACGATGACCAGGTCCCGGATCGCCGGGTGACGGCGGATCCGCTCCTCCAGGCCCCGGGGGGCGATCTTCTTCCCTCCGGCCGTCACCAGCAGGTCCTTCTTCCGGTCGGTGATGACCAGGAAGCCCGCCTCGTCCAGGTGGCCGAGGTCGCCCGTGTGCAGCCACCCGTCCTTGAGGGCGGTCCGGGTGGCCCGGGATTTCCGCCAGTAGCCCGCCATCACGTTGGCCCCCCGGACCAGGATCTCCCCATCCGCGGCGATCCTCACCTCCACGCCGGGGATGGGCGGCCCCACGGTCCCCAGCCGCAGGGCGCCCGGGCGGTTCAGGCTGACCACGGGCGAGGTTTCGGTGAGGCCGTATCCCTCGTACACGGGGAGACCCAGCGCGTGGAAGAAGGCCCCCACCTCCACGGGTAGCGGCGCGCCGCCCGAGACGAAGAGGCGGAGGCGCCCGCCGAGCGCGGCCCGGACGCGGGCGCCGACGAGCCGGTCTGCGAGCGCCGCCTTCACCCGGAGGGGGAGGGGAGGCACGTCACCCGCCTGCCGCGCGGCGAAGGCCGCCCGGGACGCCGCCAGACCCCAGGCAAAGACGCGCCGGAGCGGGGCCGGCTTCTTCTCGGCCTCGGCCAGGATCTTTGCCCGCATCCGCTCGTAGAAGAGGGGGACCCCGATCATCAGGGTCGGGCGCACCTCCCGGATGTTGTCGGTCAGCGTCTCGAGGCCCTCGGCGAAAGCCACGACACCTCCGCACATGAGGACGAGGTACGTCCCGGCGATCCGCTCGAGCACGTGGGAGAGGGGGAGGAAGGAAAGGGCCACGTCCTCGGGACCGAGGGGGGCCAGGCCCTCGAGGGCGGTGAGGTTCGCCACCAGGTTTCCGTGGGTGAGCATCACCCCCTTGGGCTCCCCCGTGGTCCCGGAGGTGTAGATGAGGGTGGCGAGGTCCTCGGCCTTCGGCTCGCTGCCCGGCGCTGGTTGTGGCCCGCCCTGGGCGATGAGGTCGGCAAGCGTCTTGTCCCCCGGCTGGGCTGCGGCAGGATCAAACACGACCACCGAAGGCGCTCGGCTCAGCCACGAGGGCCGCCCGATCTTCTCCCGCTGGCTCGCCGTGGATACCAGGGCAAGGAGGGCGCCGGCGTCGCGGAGGATCGCCTGCACCTGGGCCGCCGGGAGAGTGGCGTGCAGTGGAACACTGACCGCCCCCAGACGGATCAGGGCGTAATCCGCCAGCAACCACTCGGGGCGATTCTCCGAGAGGATGCCGACGCGATCCCCCGGGCGGACGCCCTGCGCCGACAGGGCGGCCGCGATCGCCTCCCCCTGACGGGAGAACTCCCCGGCCGTGAGGTCCTGGTAGGCCGCGCCTCGCTTGGCGCAAACCAGCGGGGCGCTCGCGGGCCGGGCCAGAGCCTTCCGATAGATGTCCAGCACCGTCACTGGCACCGGCCTCCTTCCCGGCCGACAGGCAAAAAAAACGGGGGCCGACGATGGGTTCCTCCGCCATCACCCCGGCACCCGCCCTGCGCCTCTTCCCTGCTCCCTGACAGCGCCTCTAGGTCAGGTCCACCCCCGTCGGTCCGCCGGCTGCGGGCTCGTTCCCGGTGCACCTCCCGCCCCCCGCGTCGCTGACGCCTGCATACCCCCCTGCCACCCCGATGGGCGACGGGGGCGGTGATGACGGAGGAAACAGGACGCGACAACGTGACTGCTGCAGGCCGCAACGCCCTGTATTCATGTAGTATACGGCGACAGCGCCTCCTGTCAAAGCCGGGTGCCTCATCGCTTCAGACGAGCAAGCAGGGTGCCAGGATTCGCCCGAGGGGCGCGCGGGGGAAAATGGTGTATACTGGCGCGCGCTCGGGGCCGCCACCTCAAGGACGCCCTCCGGCTACGGGCCCGTCCGCGGGGTGGTCCCGGGCCGGTGTCGGAATTCAGGACGTCTAACCGGAAATCTTCTGAAAGCAGGTTTTTTCGCTAGTTACACGCCTTCCCGGTTTTTCCGCGGGCTCCCGCTGGCCACGGTCTCAGCCGCCTTCGGCGCGCGGCCGGCGGCACCATCCGAGCCCGGCGTCTTGAGAGGCCGAGAGGCCGGGCCTGGTGGGAGGGTGGACAGATGGCCTTCACGGCGGATGTGCGGAGAAAGGCGGATCCCATCTGGCGCAGGATCGCCGCCCATCCCTTCGTGCGGGGGATCGGGAGCGGGCGCCTCACGCGGCGGCGCTTCCGGTTCTATCTCTGCCAGGATTACGTCTTCCTGGTGGAGTACAGCCGGGTCCTGGCTCTGGCCGTGGCTCGGGCAGACGACCTCACGACCATGGGGGAATTCGCCGCTCTCCTGCACCACACGCTCCACACCGAGATGGATCTGCTCCGCCGCTACGCGCGCCGGTTCGGCGTGAGCCCGGCGGCGCTGGAGCAGACCCGCCCCGCCCCCACCGCCTACGCCTATACCCGGCACCTGCTTCAGGTGGCGACCTCTGGCACGCTGGCCGAACTCTGCGCGACGCTGCTGCCGTGCCAGTGGGGCTACTGGGAACTCGGCACCGCCCTCGCCAAGGGGCAGCGGCCCGGCCGCGCGAACCCGTATGCGGACTGGATCCGGACCTATAGCGGCCCCGAGTTTACGAAGCTGGCCCGCTGGCTCCGCGACCTCACCGACCGGCTGGCAGCGGGGGCGGGCAGAGCCGAGCGGGACCGGATGCGGCGCCACTTTTTGACCAGCAGCCGCTACGAGTTCGCCTTCTGGGAGATGTCCTATCGGATGGAGCGCTGGCCGCTGTAGTGCCGGGCCAACTGACGTCGCCTCACGTCGTTCTCCGACCACCCTGCGGGTGGTGCCCGCGGCGATCCTCAACATACCAGGACGTACACCTCCCAACCCACCATTGCCGGGTACCCGCCCCTCCTCGGGCTTCGTGATGCTCGTCATTTGGCCCGGCACGCCAGTCATCGCCTGAGCGTTATCTACAATTCGTCGGAGTCACATCAGGCCAGTGGGCAAGTTCGCGCGGTGGGTCGGAGGGGTTACCGCACGGCGTAGGTCCGCTCGACGGAGAAGGGCTCTCCGGCGGGGTCGGGGAACCGTCCCCTGAGCGTGAGGGTGTAGGGGCCGGCGGGCGGGATGCCACCCGGGATCGCCTCGGGTGGGAGGGTGATCGCCTCTCGCTGGTTGGCCTCCAGGCGGCTTTCCAGAAAGACCTGGTAGAGAATCCCGCTTGGGCCGCGGACCTCGGCACCCTCGAGGGCGACGGGGCGGTCCAGGGTGAAGACGAACCGGAGACCACCTGCGGCCTGGCCGCCGGCCGTCTCCCGCTCCCAGCGCGCGTCGCGGATCGCGGGCGTCGAGGGTGAGGTCGGGGCGGCGCCCGCCGATCGCGTCGCAAGGGACGGCAGGGCCTGGCCTCCCTCCGCCGCCAGCTCCGGCGTGGGGCGGTAGTAGGGGAGGGCCTCCGGGAGCCAGCCCCGGATGCTCTCGATCCGCCGGCCGGGGCCGGGATGGGTCGAGAGGAACTCCGGCGTTCGCTGCCCGCCTGCCT
>JAHFDC010000082.1 GCA_023249205.1 Candidatus Methylomirabilota bacterium | reverse complement strand
ACAACCGGCCGCTGCGCCTCCTGCTGTTGACCTCCACCTTCCGGATCATGGGGCAGAAGGGGATCGCCGTCTTCATCCCGCTGTTCGCCGCCCAGATCCTCGGCATGACGTCCGGGACCACGGGTCTCCTGGTGTCCGTGTTCTACGGCCTGGGTATGCTCTCCCAGCCGCTGTCCGGGCGCTTGTCGGACCGGCACGGCCGGACGCTGATCCTCTCGCTCCTCCTGGCGACCGCCGGCCTGCTGACGTTCGCCATGGTTCGGGTAACCACGGCGACGGGGGCTTTCCTCGTCAGCGGCATCCTGGGCTTTGTCCTCCTGGCCGTCCGCCCGGTCATCCATGCCGAGGCGACGGAGTTGAGCCGCCAGGGCCTTCAGAGTGCCACCATGGGTGTCATCTTCGGGCTGAACGAGGGAATCTCGTCCCTCTCGGTGGTCCTGGGGGGCTGGGTCGCCGAGGCGTTCGGTCTCAAGACCTGCTTCATCTTCTTCGGCGTCGTCCTGGTGGCGGGCGCGTGCCTCGCCCTGCTGCTCGAGCGAGTCGCGGCTGTCCCGGTCGCCCGGCCTGTCGGGGGGATGCCCCGTCGGTAGAAGCAATGCGGCGCGCGGGTCTCTCGTCCCGGCAAAAAAGTTCTTGACAGGTTGTCCGCCCCTGTTTTAGCGTAAGGGCCTTCGTCCGGTGTTTGAGGTTGGACTTGGACAGGAGCAGCGCACGGTAGGACCGCAAGAGCCGAAGACCGAGGCGCTCTTGCGTTTTTTTTTGGGTCGAACCGGCCCCCGGAGGGGCCGGGCCAACTCGGGGCCCGAGGGTTCCGAGAGTTCATGAGGGGAAGGGAGGGATAGAGCGGTGCGGAGCAAGGGAACCGTGAAGTGGTTCAATGACGCGAAGGGCTACGGCTTCATCTCCCGTAGTGATGGGCCGGATGTCTTCGTCCACTACTCGGCGATCCAGGGCGACGGCTTCAAGACGCTGAGCGAAGGCCAGCAGGTGGAGTTCGACGTCGTGGAGGGGCCGAAGGGCAAGCAGGCTTCGAACGTCACCAAGCCCGCCTGAAGGGGCGAGCACCACTCACCGCACCCCGGCGGGGGAATCCCCGCCGGGGTTTGCGTTTTTTGAAGCCGGTCTCCGGCCGGCTTGACCGGCCTCCGACCTTTCGCCTACAGTAGGGCGGCGCTGGCGCCGGAGCGGCCGCGCACGGGAGGCCTATGGACTGGGGGAGCGGCGGGCGGGGATCCCTCTACGTCATCGGGGACATCCACGGGTGCCTCACCCCCCTCCAGCGGCTCCTGGACAAGATCGCCCCGGGTCCTGACGACAAGCTGGTCTTCATCGGGGATTACATTGACCGGGGGCCCCAGTCGCGGGAGGTGGTGGAGTTCGCCCGGGGGCTGCCGGGGCCTAGCACCTTCCTGATCGGTAACCACGAGAAAATGCTCCTGGACTACTTGGACGGGAAGCACCGGTCGCTCTACCTCGTGAATGGGGGGGAGGAGACCCTCCGGTCCTACGGGGAGCCCCCGGTGATCCCCGAGCCCCACCTGGCTTTCTTCAAGGCTCTCCGCTCCTACTACGACACGCCGGACTTCCTCATCGTCCATGCGGGGATCCGGCCGATGGTCCCCCTGGATCGGCAGACCCTGAACGACCTGGTCTGGATCCGGCACGAATTCTTCCAGTTCGTCGGCCGCTTCGAGAAGCCGGTCGTCTTCGGCCACACCCCCATGCGGGAGGTCCTGATGCGGGAGGACCGGATCGGGATTGACACCGGCTGCGTGTACGGGGGCAAGCTCACGTGCCTCAGGCTGCCGGACCGGAAGGTCATCCAGGTACGGGGGCACGGGCGGTGGATCTTTTAGTGCCGGGCCAACTGGCGTCGCCTCACGTCGTTCTCAGTCGTCAGCGGTCCTCACCGTACAAGCTACGTACGCCTCCGGCCGCCTCCTCCCTCGGGCCTCGTGATGCTCGTCATTTGGCCCGGCACCCCCGCCGTCGCGTGAGCATTGGGGACAATTCGTTGGGGTCACTCTAGGCATGCGCAGCATGCGGGGCCGCCTCGGGCGCGCTTCCCCCGTCCGCTGGGGGGGCCACACGCTGGCGGTGCGCACGCTGGCGGATGGCCGCCTCCTCGTCCACCCGGTGCCCTTGCGGAGTGTCGTGGCGGGAGCCCACCCGCCCCGAGAGCGGCAGGACCGGCTCCCCTGCCAGGGGTGCGGGGAACCCTTCCCGGCCATGGACATGTGGATTGACGCCGCGGATCCCCGGCGCGGCTTCTGCGATCGGTGCTATTACGCCCACCGCCGGCCGGAGCGGTCCGCGGAAGCAGGCTGACGCCGCCGCCCCTCCAGCGCACACCTGCAGGCCCCCCCACTTCCCTGCTACCCGCGCTCCGCCTCGGCGCGCGCCCCCCGGTGCCCCTCGGGTCTCCCCTGATTTTCCCCTTGACAGGGACTGCGAGAGCGATTATTTGTATCATACAAATATAGGAGAACCGGGGTGGACGAGGTCAGGGCCGCCGCCGAACGGATGCATGAGCTCACCAAGGAACTGTCCCGGCGCTACCAGTTCCGGGATCGCAGCGCCATCTGCTGCCACGGGCTCTCCGTGACCCAGTGCTACGCGCTGGACGCCCTGGCCGAGCCGGGCGAGCTTTCGGTCGGCACGCTGGGGGCACGCCTCTTCCTGGCAGTCAGCACGGTGACGCGCATCCTGGACCAGCTCGAGCGCAAGGCCCTCATCGCCCGGCGCCGGGGCCGGGGGGATCGCCGCGTCGTCCGGGTCTCCATCACGCCGAAGGGAAGGGCGCTCCTCGCCCGGATCCAGACAGACCTGATCGCGACCCAGCGCGCGCTGCTCGTCCCCTTTGCCCGGGCGGAGCGGGAGGCGGTGCTGAAGACGCTGGAGGGCCTTGTCGAGGCTGTGACGCGGTGGCAGGACGGATGTGGGCCCGGCGAATGCGGCCCGGCCCCCCGGGAGCGCGGGACAATCCGCCGGGCGGGAGGATCGCGATGAGGAGCAACGAGGAGATCAAGGCGGCGGTCCAGGAGCGCTACGCGCAGGCGGCCCAGGGGCAGACCGGCTGTTGCGGCCCGTCCGGCTCGGTGACCTTCCAGGTGGCGGGGTACGGCGCCGACGAACTCAAGGGGCTCCCGCAGGAGGCTGTCGGCGGCGCCCTCGGCTGCGGCAACCCCCTGGCCTTCGCCGGCGTAGAGCCGGGGCAGGTGGTCCTGGACATAGGCTCCGGGGCCGGGATCGACTGCCTGCTGGCGGCGGAGCGCGTGGGCCCGGCCGGGCGGGTCATCGGGGTGGACATGACCCCCGAGATGCTCCGGCGCGCCGAGGCGAACGCGGCCGCGGCGGGGCATACCAACGTGGAGTTCCGCCTGGGGGAGGCGGAGCGGCTGCCCGTGGCGGACGCCTCCGTGGACTGGATCATCAGCAACTGCGTGATCAACCTCTCGCCCGACAAGCCCGCGGTCTTCCGGGAGATCTCCCGGGTCTTGCGGCCAGGGGGCCGGCTCCTCATCGCGGATGTGGTGGCGGAGGCGTTGCCGGAGCAGGTCCGGGCGGATCTCACCGCCTGGTCGAGCTGCCTCGCGGGCGCGATCAGCGAGAAGGAGTACGTGGCCGGCCTCGAGACGGCGGGGTTCGCTGACGTGCAGGTCGTGTCCCGCCTGCCCTACGAGATCGGCCAGATCGCGGCCCTGGCGGGGGCGCCGGAGGCGGCGTGCGGATGCGGCGCGGCCTCCGAGGTGGGGGCGGATGATCTCGCCGGCAAGGTCCGGAGCGTGAGCTTCTCCGCCCGCAAGCCGGGGGGGGCGAATGGCCCCACGATCCGGGCGGCCGGGGCGGCTGACCTGCCGGCTATCCATGAGTTGCTCGAGGAGGCGCGCCTGCCGACGGCCGGCGTGGCAGACCACCTCGCAGACTTCCTGGTGGCCGAGGAGGCCGGACGGGCCGTGGGGGCGGTGGGGATGGAGCGGGCCGGTGAGGTGGCCCTCTTCCGCTCCCTGGTTGTCCGGCCGGGCGCCCGGCGCCGGGGGATCGGCGAGCGCCTCTTCCGCGCCCTCGAGGCGATCGCCCGGGCCAGGGGTGTCAAGCGGGCGTATCTCCTCACGGAGACGATCGAGGCGCGCTGCCGGGCCTGGGGCTTCACCCGGGTCCCGCGCGAAACGGTGCCCGCCGCCCTGCGCGCGTCGCCCGAGTTCACGGGGTGCTGCCCCGCCTCCGCGCCCCTGATGGCCAAGGACCTCTGAGGTGCGCCTGACCCGCCGCCATCTCCTGGCGCTCGGGGCCCTGGCCGGCTCCTCCGTGCTCTTTCCCCAGTGCCGGGCGGTCCTGCGGGAGTTTCTCTTCTCGCCGGGCGGGGAAGTGGTCCCGCCCCGCCCAGCGCCCGCGGCCGGGGGCGGGAAGAGGCGGGTGGCGCTCGTCCGGGCCGACGACGTGGGGGCGGCCGTCCGGGAGGCCGTCGCCCTGGCGGACGGCCTGGCCGCGCTCGACTGCCGGGGACGCCAGGTCCTGGTCAAGCCGAACGTCGTCTATGGCAAGCCTCCGCCGGCCACCACGGACCCCCGGGTAGTCGCCGCGCTCCTGGCCCTCCTCAAGGAGGCCGGCGCCTCGCGCCTCCAGGTCGGTGAGATGTCCGCGGTCGTCAGTCTCCCCACCCGCCCGAACCTAGAGGTGACGGGCATGGCAGCGGTGGCGGCGTCGGCCGGGGCCGACCTTCTGCCCCTGGAGGAGGGGGAGTGGGTGGAGGTCCGCCCGCCCGGGGCCCGCCACGCCACCGCCTTCCACGTCTCGAGGGCCGTCTACGAGGCGGAGCGCCTCGTGAGCGTCCCGGTCCTGAAGGCTCACCGGTCGGCCTCCTACAGTTTCGCCCTGAAGAACACGGTCGGGGTCGTGCACGCCCGGAACAAGCCCTGGGCCTACGGGGGCTCGGCCTGGGAGGAAGTGGTGGCCGAGCTGAACCTGGCGGTCCACCCCCGGCTGCACGTGGCCGATGCCCTCCAGGTCATGGCCAGCGGAGGCCCCTGGTCCGGGGAAGCGGTCCGGCCCGGCCTGATCCTGGCCAGCACCGATCCGGTCGCGCTCGACGCGGTGGGCCTCGCAACGCTCAAGCACTACGGGAAGGCCGAACACGTCGTGGGGAAGGGGGTCTGGGAGCAGGTCCAGATCCGCCGCGCCATCGAGCTCGGGCTCGGGGCGCGCAGCGGAGAAGAGGTAGAGATCGTCTCGCGCGATCTCACCGGGAACGACCCGGCCTTCGGGCGCCTTCTGACTCGCATCCACGCAGAGATCGGGACCGCGTAGGCGCGGGGCGGGAGGGGCAC
>JAHFDC010000081.1 GCA_023249205.1 Candidatus Methylomirabilota bacterium | reverse complement strand
CATCACCGCCGCCGTCCGGGCCCTGCTGAACCGGGGTGCCTTCCCCGTTGTCCTGGGGGGGGACAACTCGATCACCTTCCCCGTCGTCCAGGCCTACGCCGAGCAGGGTCCCTTCGGGCTCCTGCACGTGGACGCCCACCTCGACTACAGCGATGAATTTCTGGGCGTCCGGATCGCCAGCGGGAGCCCCATCAAACGGATCTCCGAACTCCCCTTCATTACCCGCATCATCCAGGTAGGCATCCGGGGAATCCGGACCCGGCAGGATGCCTTCGAGGACTCGCTCCGCCGCGGGAACCTGATCGTGACCGCGCGGGACCTGCAGGAGCAGGGGGTGCCTGCGATCCTGGACAAGATCCCCCGCCTCAACCGCTACTACGTCACCGTGGACATTGACGCCCTCGACCCCGGGATCGCCCCCGGCACCTCTTCACCCGAGCCGGACGGCCTCACCTACCGGCAGCTGAGGGACCTGCTTCGGGGAATGGCCGGCAAGGGACGCATCCTCGGGACGGACCTCGTGGAGGTCAACCCGTTCCTCGACCCCATCGGCCTCACCCAGTCCCTCGCCGCCAGCACCATCCTCGAATTCCTCGCCGCCACGTTCGGCTAACCACCCGTGCCCCCCAGCGGCCCCGCAGCCCTGTGGCCTGACAGCTGTCGCATGCCGCTCCACGGGGCGACGGATGCGGTCAGCCGGCGGGCTGTCCCCAGAAGAAGAACCGACCCTCGTAGCTAGCGGCGGGCTTGATTGAGGAAGGCCACCACGGCCCGCGCCACGCCCGAATCCTCGTGGTAGCCGTTGTGGGAGGCGCAGGTCAGGAGCGTCTGAAGGGAGGGCGCAGCGGGGAGGCGGCCGCTCGCCTCGGTGACCACTCCGTCACCGGGGTCGTAGGTCCGGCCGTAGAAGGGGTCATTCTGGTCGTCCCGTCCCACGAAGCGGAGCCCATTCGGCGTGAGGACGGCCCGCGCGAGGGTCGGGCGGCAGGCGCTATAGACGTTGAGCCGGGGCGTCTTTCCCTCGTCGGGGTGCAGCCCGTCGAGGCTTCGCTGGAATGCCTCCGCCCGCTCGACCATGACCTCGAGGAACATCCGACGCGCCGGGTCGGACCAGTCGTTGAAGATCCAACGCCGCTCCGTCCAGGTCTGGGGCGTGTACAGAGAGACCTCCCGCACCCCGCCGCCGCCGGCCTCCACCAGGAGCGGTACCGCCCCATCCCCAAGCCCACGGGGCAACAGCTGCCAGGCGGAGGGCATGGAGAAGACCGGCTCCCGCAGGCCGATCGGGACGACCCTCCAGAGGGTGAAGTCGCTCACTAACGTCCGGAAGGCGAGGGCCGACCCTCCGTGGGGCACGCCCAGGAAGACCGCGCCCGCCACCGCCTCGGCCCCCGGGCGGTTGATTTGGTCGTGCGGCTCGCCGCTCCCGATCGGGCAGTCCCGCCCTCGGATCGCATCCCGCCCACCGTAGCGGAGATAGTAGCGGATCACGATCCCGCCCATGCTGTGCCCCACCAGGAGGACCTTCGGCGCGCCCGTGGCGGCCCGGATGCTCTCCACGAGATCGGCGAGGAGGCAGGCCGTCTCCACGTTATCCCGCCGCCAGTCGTAGTACCAGACGAAGAGGGTGCCCACCCGGTCGCGGTCGGCCCGGACCGCCGCGGCGTTCTCGGGGAAGTCCTTGTCGGTCGGATCCGCCGGGTTCGCCCGGACGTAGCCCTCCTCTCGCGTCAGAACGTCCACCAGCCCTTGCATGCCCCGGACGGCCGTTTTCCGGAGGTGATCGGGGTCAAAGGGGAGGGCACCGTTGAGCGGCTTCAGGTCAGCGGCAAAGCGGGGGTCGCCGAGGTGCGCGATGGTCTCGGCGTCGGTCCGGAGGGTCAGGGGCTCCAGACTGAACAGGCTGTCCCGGAGCAGGCGGGCCACCTCCCGGTTGATCCCGGGAACGAAGATGACCGGCGTCCGGTCCCAGCGGGGCGCCACCCGCGATCCCTCCGCCACTTCCGGGGCCGGCCGGCTGCACGCGGCAAGAACCAGAAGAAGGGCGAGGGCCCCCCTGACGCGGAAACGGAGCGGGAGGGTCATGGTGCGAAATTCTACCTGAAGGGCGCACCCACCGGCAAGCCCGCGATCGGACTCAGGCCCCCGCCCCCCTCTGCGTCGCGGGGAGCAGGACCGTGAAGGTGGCCCCGTGGCCCGGGCCCGGGCTCTCGGCCCAGATGGTCCCGCCGTGCAGCTCCACGAGTTGTTTGGTCAGGTTGAGGCCGAGGCCCGAGGAGGCCGCCTCGGGGGTCCCCTGGTGGAGGGTGACGAAGGGCTGGAAAAGGCGGGGCAGGTCCCGGGAATCAATCCCGATCCCGGTATCCTCCACCCGGATCTCATAGTAGCGCGCCCCCCGGTCGCCGGCCGCGGCCCCGCCGGCCTGGACATCCCGGGCGGTCACTTCCACCCGGACCGTCCCTCCTTCCGGCGTGAACTTCACAGCGTTGCTCAGGAGGTTATAGAGGATCTGCCGGACTTTCCCCAGGTCGGCCTCGATCAGGTCCACGCCCGGCGCGGCCCCGAGGGCAATGTGGACCCCTTTCTTGTGGGCCATCCCTTGCAGGTGCCGGACCGACTCCCGGACCGCGTCCAGGAGGGGGAAGGCGTCCAGGGCGAGGCTGAGCCGCCCCGCATCGAGCGCCGCCAGATCCAGCACATTGCGGATAAGGTCCTGAAGATGGCGCGCGCTCTCCCCGATGTTCTCCAGGAACTCCGCCTGCCGGGCGGTCAGCTGCCCGGAGTCCACCTGCTTCAGAAGATCGGCGAAGCCCAGGATGGTCTGGACGGGGGTCCGCAGTTCGTGGGAAACGTTGGCCAGGAAGTGGCTCCGGATCCGGAGAGCCTCCTCGGCCTGGCGGGTCCGCTCCCGGACGAGGGCCTCCAGGCCGGCTCGGTGCTCCTCCAGGCTGGCGAACAGGCGAACCGTCTCGACGGCCGCCGCCGCCTGGGCCGCCAGGAAGGAGAGGAGGTCCCGCTCCAGCGGCGTGAGGAGGCGCGAGGTCTTCCGGAAGACCGCCAGGACCCCGGAGACCGCGTCCCCCCACACCAGGGGAGCGGCGGCGAACGCACGGAGCCCCTCGGTCGCGATCCAGGGCCGGTCCCGCCAGGTGCGCTCGGCCGCCACCTCCGGGCCCTCGATGACGCGGCGGCTCCGGAGGAGCAGGGCGCCCAGCCCCTCGTGGGCCGGCATGCGCTCCCCCGTGGGGGAAGCCGCCGCCTCCCGCCCCGCCACCGCCCGCAGCACCAGGGCATCCTCCTCGAGCAACCACAGGGTGGCCACTTCCACCCCGAGCAGCCCCGCCGCGGCGCGCGCCGCCGCCGGATAGACGATCTCGGGGTCCGCGTGGCCGAGCATCTCCCGCGTGAGGTGCAGGAGCCCCTCCAGGCGGGCCGTCTTCTCCCAGGCCTGGTGGTAGAGAAGGGCGCTCCCCACCGCCAGCCCAACCTGGTCGGTCACCGGCGCAAGGAGCGCCACTTCCGCTTCGCCGAATGGGCGGCCGCGCAGCAGCAGCAGGCTCCCGCGGACGCCCTCGGCGTCTCGGAGGGGGAAGGCGGCGGCGCTCCGGAAGCCGGCAGCCAGGAGGTCCCCTTCGGCGGGACTCCCCAGGGCGCGGGCCACGGCGCGACCGCTGGCGAGGCAGAGGGCGGGGAGACCATCCAAAGCGGTGAGGGAGGGGGAGAGGGCCGCCGGGCCTAAGCGACGGTCGGCGGCAAGGCGGAGCCCGGCCCCCGGCGTCTCCAGGAGGCAGATCGCGCCGGCTGGTGCCTCGGCGGCCTCGCAGGCGGCCCGAAGACACCCCTCGAGGACCGCCTCCAGATTCCAGGAGGCCTGCAAGGCAGCAGCGATGGCCTGGAAGGCACGCATTTGCCGCGCCGCAACCCGCTCCGCCCTGCCCTGCTTCCCGGGCGCCTCCCGCTGCACGCGCCCCCTCCCGGCCGCCCGGGGGCGGCCGGATGGATTCTACGGAACCGGCTCGCCCGAGCCAAGCGGTTTTTTGGGACCAGCCGCAAAATTCCTCGGACCGCAGCCCCGGATTCGCGGTAACATACAGGGGGACCGTCGGCGCCGCGCGTGAGGCGTGGCACGCACGGAGGGTTCGGTACGCTGTACCGGGCACTCCGGGGGGGCGGGGCATGAAACCGCCGGCCGGAAACGGATGGCCCTGGTTGCAGGCGGCCCTGGCGGCGGCGCTGCTTCTCACCGGCTGCGGGCGGGGCAAGGAACCGGAGCCCGCGGTGGAGCCAACGCTCCGCCTGTTCACCTGGGCCGCCTACATGGACCCGGCGGTCCTGCAGGACTTCACGAAGGAGTTCCGCGTGAAGGTGACGGTCGAGAACTACACGAGCAACGAGGAACTCCTGGCGAATCTCCAGGGAAAGGCCGGGGAATACGACGTGATCGTCCCGTCGGATTACATGGTGGCCACGCTCCGCGAGCAGGGGCTGCTCGAGGCGCTCGCGGCGGAGCGTGTCCCCAACCTGAAGTACGTCGCGCCGGCCTTCCGCGACGGCCCCTTCGACCCCGGCAACGCCTACTGTGCCCCCTACCTGTGGGGGACCACGGGCATCGCCTACGACAGCGAGCGCATCCCCGCCCCCGACTCCTGGCGCGCCCTCTGGGACAGCCGGTACCGGGGCCGGATCAGCATGCTGAGCGATCCTCGGGAGACCATCGGGGCAGCCCTGAAATCCCTGGGGCACTCGATCAACAGCACCGACCCGAAGGACCTGCGGGCAGCCGCCGATCTGCTCCGGCGCCAGAAGCCCCTCGTCAAGGCCTATACCAGCGACGGCTACGATGAGCTCCTGCTCAGGGGCGAAATCTGGCTGGCCCACGCCTGGAGCGGAGACGCAGCCCGGATGGCCCAGCAGAAGCCGAGCCTCAAGTACGTCCTCCCGAAGGAAGGCAGCACGATCTACATGGAGCACCTCTGCATCCCGAAAGGGGCCCCCGGCAAGAAGAATGGCGAAGTGTTCATCAATTATCTGCTGCGGCCGGAGGTGGCGGCGCGCCTCGTCACCTTCACGCGCCATGCGAGTTCGACCGCGGGAGCCCTGGCGCTCCTGCCGCCCGCCCTCTTGAACGACCCGACCGTCGTCCCCTCGGAGGCGAGGCGGGCCCGCCTCGAGTGGATGCAGGAGCTGGGGGAGGCCGCCCGCCTCTACGAGCGCGTCTGGGCCGACCTGAAGATCCGCTGAGGAAGGAACGATGAGGGGGGGCGGCTCCGCCCTTACCCCCGCCCCCGGTGGTGTGGTCGGGGCGGGATGTCGGTGTCCAGCTGATCCAACCGCTCCTGGAG
>JAHFDC010000080.1 GCA_023249205.1 Candidatus Methylomirabilota bacterium | reverse complement strand
TCGCACTGGTACTCGTAAATCGGCACCGGGAGACACCTCCTTTTGCCTGGCCCGGCTCCCCTGGCCCCCCTCGGCCGGGCGCCGGGCGAAGTATCAGTTTACGATAAGGAAGCCGGTTTGTCAAAGTCTGCCGAGGGCGATCCGGTGGAGCGGGAGTATCCCGAGCGGCCCATCGTGGCCGTGGGCGGCATCGTGGTCCGGGACGGGAAGGTGCTCCTCGTCCAGCGGGGGCGGGAGCCGAGCGCGGGTCGCTGGACCGTCCCCGGGGGGGCGGTCAAGGTGGGGGAGCGCCTCCAGGACGCGGTGGTTCGGGAGCTCCGGGAGGAGTGTGGGGTGGAGGTGGAGGTGGGCCCGGTGGTGGAGGTCCTGGACCGGGTCGTGCGCGACGACGCCGGACGGATCCGGTTTCACTATGTCATCATTGACTACCTGGCCCGCTGGGTCGCGGGCGAGCCCCGGGCCGGCTCCGATGCCGCCGCGGTCCGCTGGCTCCACCGCGACGAGTGGGCGGCCCTTCCTCTGACAGAGGGGCTCGGCGCGGTGCTCGCCCGGGCCCTTGCCCTCGCCCAAGAGGCGCGTTGACAGACCCAGGTTTTCCATAGTAGCCTTATGGCACCGCTAGGGGTGGCGTTGCTGAGAGTCCCGCGGTGGCGCGGGGCAACCCTCATGACCTGATCCGGGTAATGCCGGCGTAGGCAAGCGGGATGTGAGGCTGCCTCCCCCTGGAGGTAGCCTTTTGTGTTTGGGGGGCTTGATGCAGTTGAAGGTGAATGGGAGGATGCAGCAAGGGCGCGAGGGCCTGAGCGTGACGGGTCTGCTCGACGATCTCAAGATCCATCCGCAACGGGTGGCGGTGCAACTGAACGGGACGATCCTCAAACGGGAGCGGTTCCCGGAGGTGGTTCTGAAGGACGGGGACACGGTAGAGATCATCACTTTTATGGCAGGCGGGGCGGGGGAAGGAGGGGCGGCATGGTGACCCAGGATCCCCTTCGACTGGGCGGCAGGGAGTTTCGCTCCCGGCTGATCGTCGGGACGGGGAAGTATCCCGATAATGCCACGATGCAGCGGGCCCACGAGGCCTCGGGAGCCCAGATCGTGACGGTCGCGGTCCGGCGGGTGAACCTGGACCGCACCCAGGAGTCCTTGCTGAACTACATTGACGAGTCGCGCTACACGCTTCTCCCGAACACCGCCGCCTGCTACACGGCGGAGGACGCCATCCGGTACGCGCGGCTCGGCCGGGAGGTGGGCCTCTCCAACTGGGTCAAACTGGAGGTGATCGGCGACGAGAAAACGCTCTACCCCGACACCGAGGGCCTGGTGGAGGCCACCCGGGTCCTGGTGAAGGAGGGGTTCGTGGTCCTCCCGTACACCAACGACGACGTGGTGGTGGCGAAGAAACTGGAGGATGCCGGCGCGGCGGCGGTGATGCCGCTCGGCGCGCCCATCGGCTCCGGGCTCGGCATCCGCAACCCGTACAACATCCGGATTATACTGGAGGCGGTGAAGATCCCGGTCATCGTGGACGCCGGGGTGGGGACCGCCTCGGACGCCGCGATCGCCATGGAGCTCGGCTGCGAAGGGGTTCTGATGAACACCGCCATCGCCGGCGCGCAGGATCCGGTCGCGATGGCCACCGCCATGCGCTACGCCGTCGAGGCCGGGCGGTTAGCGTACCTCGCTGGGCGGATCCCCAAGAAGCTCTACGCCACCGCGTCTTCGCCGCTGGAGGGGATGATTGCCTAGGGGGGAGGCGGCTTCTTGGGGGCTCTACGTCATAACCGACCGGCAGCAGACGGGTAGCCGGTCGCTGGAGGAGGTCATCGCCTCGGCCCTGGCAGGTGGCGCCAGGGCCTTTCAGTTGCGGGAGAAAGACCTGCCCGCCCGCGAACTCTGCCGCCTGGCGGAGAGCCTTCTGACCCGGACGCGTCCTGCGGGCGCGCTTCTCCTGATCAACGACCGGGTGGACGTGGCGCTGGGGGTGGGGGCCGATGGGGTCCACCTGACGCGACGGAGCCTCCCCCCTGCGGCGGTGCGCCCCCTGCTCCGGCCGGGGATGCGCATGGGAGTCTCCTGCCACACCCGGGAGGAGGCGCTCGAGGCCGCCTCGGGCGGCGCGGATTTTATCCTTCTTGGCCCGATTTTCCCGACCGCCTCGAAGGCCCCTTACGGCCCGCCCGCCGGCCCGGTCCTCATCCGACAGGTCCGGCCCGCAGTCGCCTGCCCGATCCTCGCCGTGGGCGGGATCACCGCGCAGAACGCCGGCGAGACCCTCGAGGCTGGAGCCGACGGGGTGGCCGTCATCTCAGCCGTGATGACCGCGCGGGACGTCGCCGCGGCCACGCGAGCGCTCCTTTCAGCCGTTCGCCGGGCGCCTTTTCCGGCCTGAGGTCCCTCCTTGCGCATCCTGGTGGATGGATATAACGTCATCCGGCGGCTCCCTGAACTGAAGGCCGTGGAGCAGGCCGAGGGGCTCCAGGCGGGGCGGGAGGCGCTCTGCGCGCACCTTCGGGCCTACCGGCGCGCGCGAGGGCATGCCATCACCGTTGTCTTCGACGGGGCAGGCGGTTCGAGCGCATCCAGCGGGGCCGGAGGGCTGACCGTCTGCTTCTCCCGGGCGGGCGAGACGGCGGATGCCGTGATCGCCCGGCTCTTGAAGCAGGGCGGTGGTGGCGCGGTCGTCGTGAGTTCCGACGCGGCGGTGGCGGCCTCCGCCCTGGGGGCCGGGGCAGCGGCCGTGACGGCAGAAGAGTTCGGGGCCCGCCTGGAGGCGGCGGCCCTTGGCGTCCTCAAGGGGCTGGAGGAGGAGGAAGAAGCGCCCTCCGCTCCGGCCAAGGGGAAGGGGCCGAGCCGCCGGCTCCCGAAGGAGGAGCGGGTCCGCCGGGCGCGGCTGAGGAAACTCTAGCGACAGCCCTCGGGGCTGACCGGGATCGGAGGCAGCGAAACGGGATGCGAACAGACAGTGGCCGGGTGATTGACCTCCGGAGCGATACCGTCACCCTCCCCACGGAGGAGATGCGGGAGGCGATGCGGACGGCCGTCCTGGGGGACGACGTGTTCGGCGAGGACCCGACCGTGAACCGGCTGGAGGAGATGGCCGCGGCGAAACTGGGGAAGGAGGCGGCCCTCCTCGTCCCCTCGGGGACCATGGGGAACCAGGTGGCCCTCCTCACCCACACGCGCCGGGGAGACGAGGTGATCGTGGAAGCGGACGCCCATATCTTCCACTACGAGTCGGGCGCCCCGGCGGTTGTCTCGGGCGTGATGCTCCGCACCCTGCCGGGACGGGACGGCCTCCTCACCGCGGACCAGGTGGAGGCCGCGGTGCGCTCCCCGGATGTCCACACGCCCCCGACCGGCCTCGTCTGTCTCGAGAACACCCACAACCGGGGGGGCGGGAGCGTGTACCCGCTCGCGACCCTTCAGGCGATTTCCGCTCTGGCCCTGGCCCGCGGAATCCCGGTGCACCTGGACGGGGCCCGGATCTTCAACGCCGCCCTCGCCACGGGCGTCCCGGCTACCGCGATCGCCGCCTGCGCCGATTCCGTCATGTTCTGCCTCTCGAAGGCCCTCTCCGCCCCGGTGGGGTCGCTCCTCTGCGGCCCGGCGGCCTTTATCGCCCGGGCGCGTCGCTTCCGCAAGATGCTGGGCGGGGGGATGCGCCAGGCGGGCGTGCTGGCCGCGCCAGGGATCGTGGCGCTGGAGAAGATGGTGGACCGGCTGGAAGTGGACCACGCGAACGCGAAGCGGCTGGCGGAGGGGCTGGCTGGAATCCCCGGGGTCCTCCTGGACCCCGCTCGGGTTCAGACCAATATCGTCATCTTCCGGCTGGCGCCGCCGCGCACCGCCGCGCTCGTCGTGCGGGCCCTGGCTGCGGATGGAGTGAGGGCGCTCGCCATCGGCCCCGCCGCCATCCGCATGGTCACGCACAAGGACGTCGAGGCAGCGGACATGGACACGGCCGTGGCCGCCGTGGCCCAGCACCTCGGTGCGGACCGCCCCGCCTGATCCCCGGCAACGCGACGGTCGGTAATGCCTGGACGCTGCCGGCCGGACCCTAGCGTACGGCGGCCTTGAATGCCTTTCCCGGCTTGAAGCGTGGCACTCTTGTCGCCGGGATCCGGATCGTGTTTCCCGTCTGAGGGTTCCGGCCGTTGCGGGCCGCGCGCCGGGAGACCTGGAACGTCCCGAATCCCACCAGCGTGACCTTCTTTCCCTTTTTTAATGAGTCCCGGATGCCCTTGAGCGCTGATCCCAGCGCCACCTCCGCTGCCCTCTTCGTCACCCCCGCGTCCTTCGCCATTCGCTCCACGAGATGCGCCTTCGTCATCCCCGCCCCCCTTTCTCAGTGATCTCCGAGCCGGAAATGCCTTGGCCTATATCAAACTGCCACGAGGGCTGTCAAGGGCCGCGGCCCGTCGTCGTGCGCGGCCCCTGCTGCGCCGCGAATGTGTCTGCGCCCGTTCACTCCCGGGCCGGCGGCGGCGGTCCGCCGGCGCCGCTGCGCCGCGCGAGCGCCTCCCGCCACGCCGCGAGGCGCCGCCCGATCTCCGCCTCGAACCCGCGGTCCGTCGGCCGGTAGTAGCGGCGCCCGACGAGCGGGTCGGGCAGGTACTGCTGGGGGACGAGGGCTTCGGGGGCGTCATGCGGATAGCGGTACTCCTCCCCGTAGCCCAGGGCGCCCATCAGGGGCGTCACCGGGTTGCGCAGGTGCATCGGGACCGGGGCCGCCGGCGCCGTCCGGACATCCTCCAGGGCGGCCCCGTAGCCCCGGTAGACCGCGTTGCTCTTGGGGGCGGTGGCCAGGTAGCAGACGCACTCGGCCAGCGCCAGTTCTCCCTCGGGCGATCCCAGGAAGTGGTACGCCTCCTTGGCCGCAACGGCCACGGGGAGCGCCTGGGGGTCGGCCGTGCCGACGTCCTCGGAGGCGAAGCGGACCAGGCGTCTCGCGACGTAGAGGGGATCCTCTCCCGCGGCCAGCATCCGGGCCAGCCAGTAGAGGCTCGCGTCCGGATCACTCCCGCGGAGACTCTTGTGAAGCGCGGAGATCAGGTTGAAGTGCTCCTCCCCCGCCTTGTCGTAGAGCAGCGCCCGCCGCTGCGCCGCCTCCTCCGCGAGGGCAAGCGTGATGGTCCCGCCCCCCGGGCCGAGCAGGTCGGCCGCCACCTCCAGCATGTTCAGGGCGGCCCGCGCGTCCCCCGCCGCCTGCGTCACCAGGTGGCTCAGGGCCGCCTCCTCCAGGGTAAGCGGGATCGCCCCGAGCCCCCGTTCAGGATCCGCCAGGGCTCGCGCGATGACCGCCCCGAGATCGGCCTCCGAGAGGGGGGTGAGCATCAGGACCCGGCA
>JAHFDC010000079.1 GCA_023249205.1 Candidatus Methylomirabilota bacterium | reverse complement strand
CCTCGGTCAAACTGTATCCCACCTCCGGGATCAGGAGACCGGTCCGGCGCGGCCCGACGGGATAGGCGAACAGCGGCGTGTAGAGGACGGGCAGCCCGGCCACCCAGAAGGAGGCGTCGGTCCCGACGACGTGCGACTCGGTGTAGAGGGTGGCGGACCCGGCCCGGGCCTCCCAGTCGTAGGGCGGGCCCTGGCAGATCGCGCAGGTCGTGAAGGCGACCCCCGTGAGCCGATAGGTCGTCCGGTCCTCGCGGACGATCTCCTTCGCCGTAAAACTGGTGGCAGGCAGGGCGAGGCCGCGCCCGTCCCAGACGGTGGCCCGGCCGGCCGCGCAGTCGTAGAGGAGCCGCTCCCCTTCCAGCCGCCCCTCCGGACCCATCAGGATGACGCGGCCGCGCGCCTCGAGGGTCTGCGCCGCCTCGTCCACCTCGGCCTCGTCGGCGAGGAGCACGGCGTCCTTATGCTCGAGCCGGACATTGCCGGTGGCGACGAGGCGGCGTTCGGCCCGCTGCCACTCCAGCCGATCGGCCGTTACCTTGACCGGAAGTTCGGGCTCCAGCCGCCCCTCCGCCGGGGCGGCCCGTGGGGGACGGGAGGTCTGGGTCCCACCCGGAGGCGGCGCCGATGGGGCCTGCGTCGCGACCGGAACGGCGGCGAGGAAAAGGATGGCGGGGAGGAGGAGCCCGCCTGCGAGGAGTCGGAGCCGAGGGCCGGGCCCGCTCCGCCCGCGCATCACCGCCGCCTGACGGGAGGAGCCAGAGCGGAAAGAAAGGCATCGAGGGCCGCCGGCCAGGGGCGGAGGGGGGCGCCGGTGGCCAGGGCCCACTTCTCATTGGCGAGAACGGAGTAGGCGGGGCGTATGGCCGGCCGACCACTCGCGGGCGTGGCGATGGGGTGCACGGGGGTCTCCCGCATCCCGGCCCGATCGAGGATGGCCCGGGCGAAGGCGAACCAGGTCGTGCTGCCGGCATTGGTCACGTGATAGGTCCCAGGGGGAACGCCCTTGGGGATCCGGCCGAGGGCCCCCGCCAGATCCATTGTATAGGTCGGGGAGCCCTCCTGATCAGTCACAACCTGGAGGGGATGACCCTGCCCTGCCCGATCCAGGATGGCCTGGACGAAGTTCCTCCCGCCGGCGCCGTAGAGCCACGCGGTCCGGATGATCCAGGCGTTCTCCAGATGGGCGGCCCGCACCGCGTCTTCGCCGGTCAACTTCGACCGGCCGTAGGCGTTCAGGGGGTGTACCGGGTCTTCCTCCCGGTAGGGGGTCCGGCTGGAGCCGTCGAAGAGGTAGTCCGTGCTGATGTACACGAGGCCGGCCCCGACGGCCCGGCAGGCCTCGGCCACGTGGGCGGTCCCCTCGCCATTGACCCCCATCGCGGCTGCCGGGTCCGCCTCGGCCCCGTCCACGTCCGTGTAGCCCGCGCAGTGGAAGACCAGGGCCGGGCGGCTCCCCTCGAGGGCGGCCCGCACCCGCTCCGGCCGCGTGACGTCGCACTGCCCGATGTCCCAGGCCTTCACCTCGTGGCCGGCCGCGCGCAGGACCCTGACCAGGTCCTGCCCCAGCATGCCCCTAGCTCCAGTAACCGCGAGTCTCACGGTTGAGAGCCCCCTTGAGCGGCCGCCACCACCGTTCGTGCTCCCGGTACCAGTCGATCGTCCGCGCCAATCCCTCCTCGAGGCCCACGCGCGGCCGCCAGCCCGCCTCGCGGGCGATCTTCCCCGAGTCCAGCGCGTAGCGGAGGTCATGCCCGGGGCGGTCCGGGACAAAGGTGATGAGCGACTCGGGCTTGCCAAGCGCCGCGAGGAGACGCCGGGCCACGGAGAGGTTTTCGTGCCCGGTCCCGCCCCCCACGTTGTAGATCTCCCCGGGTCGGCCCGTCTTCAAGAGCGCGGCGAGGCCCTCGCAGCAGTCCTCCACGAAGAGCCACTCCCGGACATTGCGGCCGGTCCCGTAGATCGGCAGAGGTCGGTCCTCGAAGGCATTGGTGATCATGAGGGGGAGGAACTTCTCCGGGAACTGGTAGGGGCCATAGTTGTTGGAGGGGCGGGCGATGAGGACCGGCAGGCCGAAGGTCTCGTGCGCGGCCAACACGAGATGATCGGCGGCCGCCTTGCTGGCAGCGTAGGGGGAGCGGGGGCGCAGCGGACTGGCCTCGGTGGAAACCTCCTCCGGCCCCAGGCTGCCGTACACCTCGTCGGTGGACACGTGTAAAAAGCGGCGCACGCCGGCCTTCCGCGCAGCATCGAGCAGGACCTGCGTGCCGATCACGTTCGTGCGCAAAAAGGGCGCCGCCGCCTCGATGGAGCGGTCCACGTGGCTCTCGGCCGCGAAGTGGACGCATGCCTCGCAGCCGGCGATCGCCTCCGCCACCGCGGCCGGATCCTCCACCCGCCCCAGGGCAAACCGATACCGGGCATCGCCGGTGAGATCGGCCAGGTTCTCGGGGTTCCCGGCGTAACTCAGGGCGTCCAGGTTGACGATGCTGGTCGCGACCCCCCGGGTGAGGACGAGGCGGATGAAGTTGCTCCCGATGAAGCCGCAGCCGCCGGTGACGAGGAGCCGCATCTCACCCCCCCCGGGTCACGTGCGCCGGCCACCGGTACGGGACCTCCGCGCTGTCCCACGGGTAGCGGAACTCGTCCGGGTCGCGGTAGCGGTACGGGAGCGTCGGGATATTCACGATGCGGGCTTCGTCGCCCGTGAGGGCCGTGAAGCCGTGGACGACCAGGGGTGGGATCTTCAGGAGAAGCGGGGTCTGCTCCCTCCCCGGCGGCGCCTCCAGGATGTACTCCTCCACCTGCCCCTTCGTGGGGGAGCCGTCGCGCAGGTCATACAGCACGACCAGCGCGCTGCCGGCGAGGCAGACGAAGTGGTCCGTCTGCTCCTTGTGATAGTGCCACGCCTTCGCCACCCCGTGGCGGCAGCAGGTGACGTACACCTGGCCGAAGCGCTCGAAGAGGGGATCGTCCGCCCGGAGCATCTCCATGAGGAAGCCCCGGTCGTCCTCGAGGACCTTCAGGGCCTTGGTCTTCACGCCCCCGATCATGCCGGGCTTCTTCACGGCAGCTCGATCACGCTCTGGTCCCCCACGATGAACTTCTGGGTCCGCGGGCGAGTCTCCCCCCGCAGGATCGTCACCTCGCGGCCGAGCAGGCTCCGCTCGATCCGGACGTCCACGTGCAGGAGCCGGCTCCGGGGGAGGACGATGCTGTACTCCACCTCGGAGTTGCGGATCTCACACCCCTCGCCGATGGCGGTGAAGGGGCCGATGTAGGCGTCCTGGACGACCGCCTCCACCCCGATGATGGCCGGGCCTCGGATCGTGCTCCGCACGATCGTGGCCCCTTTCTGCACGATGACTTTCCCGGCGACATCCGAGGCCGCATCCACGGTCCCGGCGATCCGCCCCCCGTCTTCCTCCAGGATGCGGTCCAGGACCAGGCGATTGGCCTCCAGCAGGTCCTCGGGCTTCCCCGTGTCCTTCCACCAGCCGGTGATCTCCGAGTAGCCAACCCGGTAGCCGCGCTCGAGCAGGAACTGGTGGGCGTCGGAGATCTCGAATTCGCCGCGCCGCCCGGACCGGATGGCCTTCACCGCCTCAAAGATGTGCCGGTCGTAGAGGTAGATGCCCGTGACCGCGTAGGGGCTCTTGGGCTGGGTCGGCTTCTCCTCCACGGCTACGATCCGTCCGCCGACGATCTCGGGAACGCCGAAGCGCTCCGGGTCCTTCACCCTGGCCAGCACCAGGTGGCAGTTGCTCCCTTCCCGCTGGAACTGCTCCACGAAGTGGCGGATGCCCCCGACGATGACGTTGTCCCCCAGGTAGAAGACGAAGGGGTCGGCCCCGAGGAAGGGCTCGGCCACCTTCACGCAGTCGGCGAGGCCCCTGGGGGCATTCTGCAGGACGTAGGTGAAGCGGGCGTTCCAGGCCGAGCCGTCCCCGAGGGCTGCCCGGATCTCGTGGCCCGTCTCCGGGCTGATGACGATGCCGATCTCCCGGATGCCGGCCTCGAGCACCGCCTCCAGGGCGTAGTGGATCATCGGCTTGTTGGCGATGGGGATCAGGTGCTTGTTGCTGGTGTGGGTGATGGGGCGCAGCCGCGTCCCCCGCCCCCCCGCCGTGATGAGCGCCTTCACGACCTCCCCCCCGCCTGCCCGTCGAGATCCTCCGGCCCGCCGCCCGGTCGGGCGCCGGGGGCCAGCCCTATGCCTGGCCCTCGATGCGGCGCGCGACGAACTCGACCACCTCACGCGCCAATCCGACCGCCCCCGCCGCCATCTCCCGGCTATACACCCGTGCCGGGATGCTCCCCGGCAACGCGTTCGGGTAGCGAGTCGCCACGTAGTAGCCGTCCAGCGACCCCCACCCTTGAGGCGCTGTCCGGAAGGCCTCATCGTGCTCCGCGGCCATCCCCAGCAGCTCATCCACCGAGTGTGTCAACACCAGATCGGCGCCCCGGGAATAGAGGAACCCCTTCAACGCTTTCTCCGCGACTTGCTGGGCCAGAAAGCAGGCAATGTTGTAACCTCCCTCGCGCGAAAGGTGCTCGGCCCATCGCAGGTCGTCGCGCGCCTGGTCCAGCCAGCGGCGGCCCTCTTCCAGGGGCTCAGGCCGCATACCGCAGGACCGCTGTTTTCAGAGCGTGGCGGAGGAAGGGCCGCTCGCGCATCTCCTCGAACTCCTGCGGCGTATAGACAAGGATATCGGCGGCAACCTTCGGCTTGAGGGCCATGTAGATCCGAGGAAGCCGCTGAACGAAGGATTCGTCGCTTTCCATGACAGCCAGGAGATCCACGTCCGTAAAGAGATCGGGCGGTCGCCGGGTCAGCGAGCCGAACTGGTACACCCTCCTGGCTTTGAGCGCGATGAGGCCCTGGACCAGGCGCTCCACCTCCTCCAGGAGGAGCGCCACGTGCTCCGCCCGGCGCTGCGCCAGGCGCTCCATCTGCCGCACGCCGCCCTGGTCCATCATCCGCGCCCGACCCCGGTGTAGCGGAAGCCCATCTCTCGCATCCGCCGCGGCTCGTACACGTTGCGCAGGTCCACGAAGACCGGCTGCCGGAGCGCCGCCTTGAGGCGCTCCAGGTCCAGGTTGCGGAACTGGTTCCACTCCGTCACCAGGACGACCCCGTCCGCCCCGCTTGCCGCATCGTAGGCGTCCTTGCAGTACTCCACCGCCGGCAGGACGCGCGCCGCATTGGCCATCGCGGCAGGGTCGAAGGCCCGGATCCGGGCGCCCCGCTCGAGGAGGGCCCCGATGAGGTCCAGGGCCGGCGCCTCCCGGATGTCGTCGGTGTTCGGCTTGAACGCCAGCCCAAGGACGGCAAGGGTCTTCCCCGCCACCC
>JAHFDC010000002.1 GCA_023249205.1 Candidatus Methylomirabilota bacterium | reverse complement strand
GGCGCACCCGCTGGTGGAGCGCTTCTGCCTGGCGGAGGCGAACGAGGGGGGGAGCGGGGCGACAGTGGTGGAGTTGCAGCGGCGCTAGGGGTGTGGCGGCGGGAGAGCAGGGAAGAGCATGGCCGGTCTGATCCCGGGCGAGGTGGTCGCGTCCGTCCTGAGCAGCACCGACATCGTGGACCTCATTGGGGGCTACCTCCCGCTGCGCAAGGCGGGCCGCTCCTTCAAGGCTCTCTGCCCCTTCCACAACGAGAAGACCCCGTCCTTCACGGTCAACCCCGACCGCCAGATCTTCCACTGCTTCGGGTGCCACAAGGGAGGCGATGCCGCGTCCTTCCTGATGCTGAAGGAGGGCTTCGCTTTCCCGGAGGCGATCGAGTTCCTGGCACAGCGGGCGGGGATCCCGCTCCCGCGGCGGCGCGGCGGGGGGCGGGAGGAGGGGGAGGGCCGCCTGCGCCTGTACGACATCCAGCGGGCCGCCTGTGAGTACTTCCGGCAGAGCCTCCGGGGGACGGAAGGGGAGGGGGCGCGGGCCGCTCTGGCTGCCCGGGGGATCCTCTCCGAAACGGTAGAGCGGTTTCTGCTCGGCTACGCGCCCGGCGCCTGGGAGGGTCTCGTCCGGTTTCTCACGCAGCGCGGCTTCCCCCCCCGCCTCATGGAGGCGGGGGGCCTGGTCGTCGAGCGGCAGGAGCGAAAGGGGCACTACGACCGGTTCCGGGACCGCCTGATGATCCCCATCCAGGATCCCGCGGGGAAGGTGCTGGGCTTCGGAGGGAGGGCGCTCGGGGACCAGGAGCCGAAGTACATGAACTCCCCCGAGACTCCGATCTACCGGAAGGGCCACCAGCTCTTCGGGCTTCCGGTGGCGGCGCCGAGCCTGAGGGAGAGGCGCCGCGCGATCGTCGTGGAGGGGTACTTCGACTGCATTGCGCTGCACCAGGGGGGGGTCGCCGAGGCGGTGGCCGTGCTTGGGACCGCGCTGACCCGCGAGCAGGTGCTGCTCCTCCGCCGCTACGCGGAGCAGGTGACCCTGGTCTTCGATCCGGATCGGGCGGGACGTGAGGCGGCGTGGCGGGCGCTCGACCTGGTACTGGAAGTGGGACTGGATGCCTCCGTGGTGGTTCTCCCCGAGGGGACCGACCCGGACACCTTCATCCGGAAGGAGGGGGCGGAGGCCTTCCGGGCGCTCCTGCACCACGCGCAGGATCTGGTGGACTTCGTTCTCGGGCAGGGAACGCCGCGCGAGGGGGTGGAGGAGGCAGCCCGGGCGGCCGACCGGATCCTCGCGGTCGTGGCCCGCCTGCCGGAGGGGATCCGCAAGACCCGGTACGTCCAGAAGCTGGCTGAGCGGCTGGGGGTGTCAGAGCAGGCGGTGCTGGCCGACATCAAGCGGCTCAGCCAGACCCGGCAGCCCCGGGCGGAGGCCTCCCCCGAACCTCCGCTGGGCCCGTCCGTGCCGCCGGAGGAGAGGCTCCTCCTGCAACTGCTCCTCCTCTTCCCGGTCCTGCGCGAGCACGTTCGGGAGGCCGGGCCCGCGGTTGGGGAAGTCACCCGCGCGTTCCTGGACGTGCTGGCCGGCCCGGAGGGGAGGGAAGAGGCTCGGCTCGCCCGGGCCCTGGCGCATCATCCCCGGGAGGAGGTTCAGCGGCTTGCCTCGGAACTCCTGGTGGCGGATCCGGAGGGTTTCCCCGAGCCGGGGAGGATGCTCCAGGACTGCCTGGGTCGGCTCCGGCAACGGAGCGAGCGGCCTCGACTCAAGGAGTTACAGCAACGGATCGCCGAGGCTGGCCGGCGCGGCGACCGGGAGGCGGAATCCCGCCTTCTCGCGGAGTACCAGGAACGTGCCAGGCGCGGTGGCTAGTTCTTAGCCGCTGGCCTATATTATGTTTTTGGGCAGCGAGCCTTCCCGTCAGATGACGGGCAGAGCGGCTGATTGCTGGCGGAGGCCGGTACGGGAATGGAGGAGCGGGGTAGATGAAGGAGACAGGCCGCACGGAGGAGTTGAAGACACTTATCCTGCTCGGGAAGAAGAAGGGCTACCTTACCTACGAGGAGATGAACACCCACCTGCCGGAAGACGTGACCTCCCCGGAGCAGATTGACAAGATCCTGGGTCTCTTCGACGAGATGGACATCGAGGTGGTGGACGCTCCCGAGAAGGCGAAGCTGCGGAGCCCCGAGGCTCCTGCCGGGGCGGAGTCGCCCCCGGAGACGGAACTCGACCTCTCTCCCGCCCCCGTGGGGCGGACCGACGATCCGGTCCGGATGTACCTGCGCGAGATGGGGAAGACGCCGCTGCTCACCCGGGAGGGGGAGATCCGCATCGCCAAGCGGATCGAGGAGGGGCGCCAGGAGGTGACGGAGGCGGTCTGCCGGTCCGGGGTCGCGGTCCGCGAGGTGCTCTTCCTCGCCGAGCGGCTCCTCCAGGGAAAGCTGCATGCGGGCGAACTCGTCGTCCTGAATGAGTTCGACGAACCCTCGGAGCAGAAGGAGCGGGAGCTCGTCAAGGATCTGGCCCCCACCCTTCGGGCCCTCAAGCGGCAGCACGACAAGATGGGGAGCCTGGCGGTCCTCCGGGCCCGGGCCCTCAGCCGGGGCAACGCGAAGCGGGCGGAACGCCTGAGGACGGAGCTGAAGGTCTGCCGGGACGCCCAGGCTTCGCTCCTCCGCAAACTGAACCTCCACCAGCGGGTGATTGACCGGATCGTCGCGCGGATGCGGAACCTCCTGGAGCGGGTGGAGAAGGCGGAGCGGGAGGTCCGCGAATTCCAGCGGGCCGGCAAGTTTTCCCGGGCCGATATGGCGGCCTTCATCGCGGCGGGGGACCGCAACGGCACCGCCCTGCGCTCCGTGATGCGCCGGTCCCGGCTCTCCAAGGAGCGCCTCCAGGAGTACGAGCGGATGATCCAGGCCGCCGCCAAGAAGATCGAGAAGGTGGAGCAGGAGGCGGAGGCGTCTTCAGCCGAGATCAAAGAGGTGCTGGAAGCGATCCGGCGCGGGGAGCGGAAGGCGCTCGAGGCGAAGCGGGAGATGGTGGAGGCGAATCTCCGCCTGGTCATCAGCATCGCCAAGAAGTACACGAACCGGGGCCTCCAGTTCCTGGACCTGATCCAGGAGGGGAACATCGGGCTCATGCGGGCCGTGGACAAGTTCGAGTACCAGCGGGGGTACAAGTTCTCCACCTACGCCACGTGGTGGATCCGCCAGGCCATCACCCGGGCCATCGCCGACCAGGCCCGGACCATCCGGATCCCGGTCCACATGATCGAGACCATCAACAAGCTCATCCGGGCCTCCCGGCACCTCGTGCAGGAGATGGGGCGGGAGCCCGCCCCGGAGGAGATCGCCCTCAAGATTGACCTGCCCGTGGACAAGGTCCGGAAGGTGCTGAAGATCGCCCAGGAGCCGATCTCCCTGGAGACCCCGATCGGGGAGGAGGAGGACTCCCACCTGGGCGACTTCATCGAGGACAAGGGGGTCGTCTCCCCGCTCGAAGCGGTCATCGGGATGAACCTGGGCGACCAGACCCGCGAGGTCCTCCAGAGCCTGACCCCGAGGGAGGAGAAGGTCCTCCGCCTCCGGTTCGGCATCGGCGATGGCTGCGACCACACCCTGGAAGAGGTCGGCCAGCGCTTCGACGTCACGCGCGAGCGGATCCGGCAGATCGAGGCCAAGGCCCTTCGCAAACTGCGCCATCCGACCCGCAGCAAGAAGCTCAAATCGTTCGTGGAGGCTGGAAAGGAGTCGGCAGGGGCCGAGGAGGGGGACGCCCAAGCCGATGGCTCTGATCCCTCCTCCCCGGCGGGGGGCCCATAGCTTAACGGGTAGAGCGACCGGCTCATAACCGGCCAGGCCCTGGTTCGAACCCAGGTGGGCCCACCACGGGGAACCGGCGCCCCTCGCCCGCCAGCCCAACGGCTGCGCGGGCGTTGCCATTCTCGCGTGCTGGATGGCGAGGGGACGACTGGGAAAGAGTGGCTGCGGCGGGGGACTCACCGGGTTTGGCCGTATTTGCACTTCAACAAGAAGGGCCGCTCCGAGGAGCGACCCTGGTCGGCGGGATCAGGCAAGAAGGACCGGGCCCCAGGCGAACGTCACGCCTTCTTCGTCCTCTCAGGCAGCCTCCTCCAACACCTCCACTGCGCCCCGTGTCTTGGAAACCTCCGGTGCGGCTTCACAGGTTGGGCAGAAGTAGACGAGAAATCCCGACTCGTCCTTCCGAGGGCCCATGAGGATCGCGCCGCATGCGAAACAGGTAGGGGCCTTTGCGTGCTGCATCCCCCTCACCTCCTTCGGGGGCCCGGTCCCATTGAAGGGGTGAACTCCAGGGATCGAAGGTCCTCTGCGGGTGTCCGTCTGTTGGGTCATGCTCGCGGAGCGAGTAGCCGAAGGACGCCGACGTCATTCCACGGGGAGAACCCGAAACGCTTGCCACCTGTCAATCTAGTTCTCCCTGACCCCCTGTCAAGGGGCGGGACCTTGGATTCCGGGTTCGCTCGTCTAGGGGATTCTAGCCGCTCAACCGGGGGGTCAGCCGCACGAGGCCGCCGTGCCCCGTTGCCCGAAGGCGAGGGTCGGGGCGAGCGGCGTTGACCACCCCTCCCGGTTGTGCGAATATCCTGCCCGGCCCGGCTCGGAGGATCGCGCTCATCCCCGCCACCGATTGCGCCGTGAATCGCGGCCGCCCCGGCACGCGGGGCTGAGGCCGCCTCCGGCCGGCACGGAGGCAGCGTGGCCCTGCCAGAGGTCGAGGAGTTGATCGCTCTCCAGGAACTGGATCAGCGGATCGCCACCCAGGAGGCCGCTGCACGGGCCATCCCGCCCCTGGTCCGGGGATTGGAGAGCCGGCTCCAGAGCGCGCGGGACGCTCGGGAGGCGGCCCGGGGGGCGCACGGTGGGCTTGAGAAGACCCGCCGCCTCAAGGAGGGCGAACTCAAGCAGGTCGAGGAGCAGGTCAAGGGGAAGCAGGCCCGCCTCTGGGAGATCAAGAAGAACGAGGAGTACAGCGCCGTCCTGAAGGAGATCGAGCTGCTGAAGGCCAAGCGGTCCGCCCTGGAGGAGGAGATTCTGCTCCTCTTTGACCAGATCGAGGAGGCCAGCCGGACGGTGGCAACGCGGGAGGGGGAGCTGAAGGAGCGGGATGCGGAGTTCGCCCGTCTCCGGACGGCCAAGGAAGCGGAGCTTGCCAGGCTGCAGGAGGAGGTGGCGGCCTCCACCAAGGAGCGGGCCGGCCGGGCGCGGCGGATCGAGGCCGGTCTCCTCCAGAGTTACACCCGCCTCGTGAAAAGCCGGGGCGGCCTCGCCGTGGTCCCGGTCAAGGACAGCTCCTGTGGCGGCTGCTTCGTGGCCATCACCCCCCAGGCCCACGCCGAGGTCCGGAAGGGGGAGGCCCTCCTGACCTGCGCCAACTGCCAGCGCATCCTCTACTGGAAGGGGTGAGATGGGGGGGCGCGCGGCAGCCGCGATCCTCCGGATTGACGGGGCCTCTCGCGGGAATCCGGGGCCGGCCGGCTGCGGGGTCGTCCTGGAGGACACCGACGGCGGGCGCGAGGAGACGAGCCGCTACCTGGGGCGGGCGACGAACAACGCGGCCGAGTACGAGGCGCTCCTGCTCGGCCTCAGGCGCGCGGCCCTGCGGGGGTACCGGCAGGTGGAGGTCCGCTCCGACTCGGAACTCCTCGTCCGGCAGATGACGGGGGAGTACCGGGTCAAGCACCCGGGACTGCTCGCCCGCCACGCCGCGGTCCGGCGGCTCCTGGCGGGCTTCGAGCAGGTCCGCTTTACCCACGTGAACCGGAGCGGCAACGCCGAGGCGGATCGCCTGGCGAACCTGGCCATTGATCGGGCCTTGGCGAGGGGGAGCGGGCGGTGAGCCGCCTGCGGGCCCCCACGCCCCTCCGGGTCCTCGTGCTCGAGACCCTGCGAGCGCTGGGGCTGGAACGCCCCGTGAAGGCGGCCAGCCTGGAGGGACTCTGGCCCGAAGTGGTCGGTCGGGAGATCGGGATGCGGACGCGCCCCGGCTCCCTTTCCCGGGGTCGGCTGACCGTCCTGGTCACGGACAGCATATGGCTCCAGCAGTTGACGATGCTGAAGCCCCGCCTCATCGAGGCGCTGAACCGGCGCCTCGGTGAGCCCCTTGTTCAGGACCTCTTCTTCCGGGTCGAGACGTTCGCTCCGGTCCCCCCTCCCCCCGAGGCCCCGCCCTCTCCCCCGGCCGAGCCTCCTCCCCAGGTGGTTCTCGACGCCTACCTTTCCCCCGTAGAGGGACTTCCCTGCGAGTCCGTTCTCGCGAGGATCCTCCGGCGCGCCCTGGCCCGCTGACGTCTGTGGCCGCCCGGCCACACAGAAGCGCCGCGGTTGCAAGAGGGCCACACCGGCCGTGGCGGACTCGCCACACAAGGGAGACGCGAGCGTGGGGGTGGGAAAGTCTAAGTTGCGAATTCCAGAGTCGTCACGGTGGGCCGGGCCTCCCTGGCCCTCCCCTTGCACTTTCCCGGACGTATTCTTCCGGCCCCGGCCTGAACGTTCGAGGGCGCTGAGAGACGGAGGGGCTCTGTGAGCCACCAGAAAACGATCCTCTGCCCTGTCAGGTGTGCGGGCATCGGGCTCCACACAGGCAGGGAGGCAGAACTCACGCTCCTCCCCGCGCCTCCCGGAAGCGGCATCGTCTTCGAGCGCGCGGACCTTCCCGGTGCCCCCCTCATCCCCGCCCGGCCGGAGCACGTGGTGGATGTGCACTACGCCACCACGCTCGCCGCAGGCGATGTCCAGGTCAGGACGGTTGAGCACCTCCTGGCCGCCCTCTCAGGCCTCGGCGTGGATAACCTCCGCGTCCGCCTCACCGGCCCCGAAGTCCCGATCCTGGACGGGAGCGCCGCCCCCTTCGTGAGCCTCCTGAAGACAGCCGGGATCCGCCGCTACCTCCTCCCCAAGACGCCGATCTGGGTGCGGCGCCCGATTACTGTTCGGGCCGGCGACCGGTGGATCAGCGCCGAGCCGGCTGGCCGCCTGGTAGTAGACTACGCCATGACCTTCGGCCATGCGAAGTTCCCGGCCCAGCGGATCGTCCTCACGCTCAACCGGGAGACCTTCATCCGGGAGGTGGCGCCCTCCCGGACCTTCGGGTTCCTCCGGGATGTCCAGGCGCTCTGGAGCCAGGGGCTGGCCCTGGGGGGCTCGCTGGAGAACGCGGTGGTGATCGGCGAGGAGGGCGTCCTCAACGAGACCCTCCGCTTCGAGGATGAGATGATCCGCCACAAGGTCCTGGACCTCATCGGGGACCTGTACCTCCTGGGGCGGCCGCTCAAGGCAAAGGTCACGGCCCACGGGGCCGGTCACGCCCTGCACGCGCACCTCGCCCGCGAGATCCTCCGGCAGCACCGGGCGGCCGAGGCGGCGGCGACCGCCCCCGAGCCGGCCTGGGAGCTCCCCTTCCTCACGCCCGAGCCCGTCTCCCCCGCAGCCCTGTAATCCCTTACCTTGCGAACTTCGCCCCCTTTGGCTATAGTCTAGGTCGCGGTGTGCCCCGGGCCGCCGCGCGGCACGCCGGGGGGACCCGGGCGGCCCGGCCCGCGTCCGGACAGCCCCCTTCGGAGAAGGCGCAGGCGGGTGCGGCTCCACGTCGCCACAGTCCTCCTTTGCTGCTACCTCCTCGCCCTCCTTGCTCCCCGGCCGTCGGCAGCGGCGGCCGGTGCGCGCATCACCGACATCATCGTCACCCCGGCCGGCGAGTCCCTGGTGGTCTTCGCCACCCTCGAGGAGGCCTTCACTTCGGAGATCGAGGAGAGCATCGTCAACGGCGTACCGACGACCTTCACCTACCAGGTGCGCCTCATGCGGGAGCGGGCCCTTTTCCCGGACGCGGAAGTGGCGACGCTCACGGTGCGGCAGAGCGTCGCCTACGACCTCCTGAAGGACGAGTTCCAGTTCGTGCGGGACGATAGCCGGCGGAACAGCACCCGGGTGACCAAGTCATACGGCGAACTGAAGCGGTGGATGGCGGAGCTGGCCGGGGTGACGCTCGCCTCCCGGCGCCTCCTCGAGCCGGAGGAGCGCTACTACGTCCGGGTGAAGGCGGAGATCCGGTCGGTGAGCCTCATCTTCCCGCTCAACTACCTCCTCTTCTTTGTCTCCTTCTTTAACTTTGACACCCCCTGGGCGGACTCTTCCCTCTTCCGGGTGAGTCGCTGAGGAGGACCGGGTGGACCCCCAGGTAGCCCTCCAGGAGAAGCGCCGGCGGCGGACCCGACTGATTATCGTCGCCGCCCTGACGGCGGTGACGGTCCTGACCGCCGTCCAGGTCTTCATTCAGCAGCTCTCTGCTGAGAGCCCCATCGCCTCCAACATCCTGGTCTTCGCCCTGGTCAACGTCAACCTCCTCCTCCTGGTGGTTCTGGTCCTGCTGGTCTGCCGGAGCCTCTTCAAGGTGTACATGGAGCGCCGGAACAACCTCGTCGGCGCCCGGTTCCGGACCAAGCTGGTGGTGGCCTTCCTGTCTCTCTCGTTGCTGCCCGCCCTCCTGCTCTTCCTGGTGGCCAGCAATCTCATCACCACCAGTGTGGACTCCTGGTTCAACATCCAGGTGGAGGGTTCCCTCCAGAACGCGCTGGAGGTGGCCCAGGCCTACTACCGAATCACCCAGGAGCGGGTGCTGGACGCCGGGCAGCAGTTCGGGCAGGGGGCGGTGGCGGCCGAGCTCCTCGGGGAGGAGAACCGCGAGGCGCTCACGCGGCTCGCCCGCGAGAAACTGGTGGAGCACCGGCTGAGCAGCCTCCAGGTCTTCGACCGCCGGGGGCGGGAGCTCACACGGGTGGCGGAGCCGGGCGGTCCCGACCCCTCGAGCCTGGCCGCCGCCTCCCGGCTGGTGCAGGAGGCGCTCCAGGGGAAGAGCCAGTCCCTCACCCGAAGGCTGGAGGCGGGGGAACTGATCGCGGGAGTCGTGCCGATCGTGGGTCGCGGGCCGGGCGGGCAGGTGCTGGGGGCGGTGGCGGTGAGCGCCACCATTCCGTCCGGGCTGGCGGACAAGGCGGCGGACATCGCCACCGGGATCAAGGAGTACCGCCACCTCCGGATGCTGAAGACTCCCATCAAGGGCACCTACATCATGCTCTTCCTGATGGTGACCCTGGTGATCTTCTTCGCGGCCATCTGGACGGCCGTCCACCTGGCCCGGGGGATCACCGCCCCCATCCAGGAGCTCGCCGAGGGGACGCGGGCGGTGGCCGCCGGGAACCTGGACTACCGGGTCCGGGTGGAGGCGGACGACGAAATCGGCATTCTCGTGGACTCGTTCAACCGCATGACGGAGGACCTGCGGCGGGGCGAGTCGGAGCTGACGGAGGCCAACCTGGGCCTGCAGCGGAGCAACGTGGAGTTGGAGCAGCGGCGGGCCTACATGGAACGGGTGCTGGAGAGCCTGGCCGCGGGCATCCTCTCCCTGGATAAGGCGGGGGTCGTCAACACCATGAACCCCGCCGCCGGCCGGATCCTTGGCCTGGAGCCGTCCGGCGTGCTGGGGCGCCCCTATACGGACTCTTTTCCCGGGGCGGAGGCGGCCCCGATCCGGCACCTCATCGAGCGCATGGCCCTGGAAGGGCGGGGGAGCATGGATGAGCAGGTGGCCCTCCCCCGCAACGGGCAGGTGGTGACGCTCGTCGTGAACATCCGTAACCTCACCGACAAGACCGGGACCTACCAGGGGATGCTGGTGGTGGTGGATGACATCACGCAGCTCCTCCGGGCGCAGCAGGCGATGGCCTGGGGGGAGGTGGCCCGGCGGATCGCGCACGAGATCAAGAACCCGCTCACGCCCATTAAACTATCCACGCAGCGGCTCCGGAAGAAGTTCAGCGAGCGGGCTCCTGACTACGAGCGGGTCTTCGACGAGTGCACCCGGACCATCATCCAGGAGGTGGACGGGCTCCAGGGGCTGGTGGACGAGTTCTCCCGCTACGCCCGGATGCCCGCCTCGGACCCGCGCCCCGGCGACCTCCACCCGGTCATCGCCAGCGTGGTCCGCCTCTACTCCGGCCTGGGCCGGGGGATCGCCCTCGAGACCGACCTGGATCCCCATCTGCCGCCCATCATGGTGGACCCGGACCAGATGAAGCGGGCGCTGATCAACCTGGTGGATAACGCGGTGGCCGCGGTGGGGAACGCCGGGGGGGTGACCCTGCGGACCCGCTCCCTTCCCGGCGAGGGGAGGGTGGAGGTGGAGGTGGCGGACAGCGGGGTGGGGATCCCCCCGGATGACCGCGAGCGCCTCTTCCTCCCCTACTTCTCCACCAAGAAGTCGGGGACGGGGCTCGGGCTGGCGATCGTCTACCGGATCGTCACGGAGCACGGGGGGACCATCCGGGTGGAGGCGAACGAACCGAGCGGGACCCGGATGGTCATGGCCTTCCCGGCCCTCCCGGTCTCCGCCACGGCCGCGCCGCCGCTACCGAGGTGACCTGTGGCCCAGGAAGAGATCCTTATCGTTGATGACGAGAAGAACATCCGGACCGCCCTCACCGGGGTCCTCCAGGACGAGGGATACCGGGTGGCCGAGGCCGACTCGGGGGAAGCGGCGCTCAAGGTCCTCCGCCAGGTCCCCCCGGACCTGGTCATCCTGGACATCTGGATGGCGGGGATGGACGGGCTGGCCACGCTGGCCGAGATCAAGCGGCTGCACCCGGAGGTGGCCGTCCTGATGATCTCGGGCCACGGGACCATCGAGACGGCGGTCCGCGCCACGAAGCTGGGGGCCTACGATTTCATCGAGAAGCCCCTCTCCCTGGAGAAGACCACCCTCGCCGTCCGCCATGCCCTGGACGCCCAGCAGCTCTACCGGGAGAACGTGGCGCTGCGGCAGCGACTGGAGCAGCGCTACGAGCTGGTGGGGGAGAGCGAGGTGATCCAGAAGCTCCGGGAGCAGATCGCCGCCGCCGCGCCCTCCAACGGCCGGGTCCTGATCCGGGGGGAGAGCGGGACCGGCAAGGAGCTCATCGCCCGGGCGATCCACCGCCAGAGCCACCGGGTGGCCAAGCCCTTCGTGGAGGTGAACTGCGCCGCCATCCCGGAGGACCTGATCGAGAGCGAACTCTTCGGCCACGAGAAGGGGGCCTTCACCGGCGCCACGATGCGGCGCCGGGGCAAGTTCGAGCTGGCCGACGGCGGGACGCTCTTCCTGGACGAGGTGGGGGACATGAGCCTCAAGACCCAGGCCAAGGTCCTCCGGGTCCTCGAGGAGCAGACCTTCGAGCGGGTGGGGGGGACGGAGAGCCTCCGGGTGGACGTGCGGATAATCGCGGCCTCCAACAAGGACCTGGAGGGGGAGATCCGCGCCGGCCGGTTCCGCGAGGACCTCTACTACCGGCTGAACGTCATCCCCTTCGACGTCTCCCCCCTGCGGCAGCGGCGCGAGGACATCCCGTTGCTCGCCGCCTATCTCCTGAAGCAGTTCTGCCGCGAGTACGGCAAGCGGGAGAAGACCTTGAGCCCCGGGGCCCTGGCCATCCTCCGGGAGCACTCCTGGCCCGGGAACGTCCGAGAATTGCGCAACGTGATCGAGCGTCTCGTCATCATGGTGTCCGAGGATCGGATCGAGGCGGAGGGGGTGGGGGCGGCCCTGGGGCCCCGTCCGTCCGGCCCGGGACCGGCGCCCGAAGCAAGGGCGCCGGAGACCGTCCCCGAGGCCGACCTCTCCCTCCGGGAAGCGCGGGAGCGCTTCGAGCGGGACTACATCTTGCAGCGCCTCCGGGAGAACGGGTGGAACGTCACCCGGACGGCCGAGAAGCTGGGGATCGAGCGGAGCAACCTCCACCGGAAGCTCCGGGCGTTGGAGATCGAGGCGCCCCCCGCTCGTTGACGCGCAGTGTCGGGGTCCCGGGCCGCGGGGCGAGCCGCCGCGGCGGGCTCCTCCGGGGGGGGCGCCTTGCCACACGAGGGGGGGCTGAGCGCAGGGCGGCGCAGGTACGCCGCCCGGCGATGCCGTGGAGGCGAGCGGAATGCTGATCGGGAAAGGGATCACGGTGCGGGGGGAGATCACCGGGACCGGGGACCTGCATGTGGCCGGCCGGATGGAGGGGAAGGTGAACCTCTCCGGCACCCTGGTGGTTGAGGATGGGGCTGAGGTGGAGGCCGACGTGGCTGCCACCGCCATCGTGGTCGGGGGCCAGGTGCGGGGGAACCTCATGGCATCGGCGCGCATCGAGTTGCTGGCCAGCGGCCGTATCCAGGGGAGCTGTCGCGCGCGGAGCCTCGTGGTGCGCGAAGGGGCCCTGCTCAACGGCAAGGTGAACGCCGGGCCCCCCCCCGAACCGGTCAGCGCCGACGAGGGGACGGCGGAGCTGGTCCGTCGCGACGAGGCCCGCACCCCGCTCCGGTGAGCCTCGCGCGACCTGCCCGTCGCGTCCCCTTCTCCCGCAGGAGGGCCCGATGCAGCCGTTCCGCTGGTGCATGACCTGCAGCAGCCCCCGCCTCACCCGGCGGCAGGCGCTCCGCGCCCTCGGGGGCGCCGTCGCCGCGCTCCTCTTGCCCCGCCCCGCCCGGGCCTTCATCGTGCTCAGCCCCTCCCAGGAGGAGGCGATCGGCCGGAATGCCCACGCGGAGATCCTCCAACGCTTCGGCGTCCTGGACATTCCCAGCCTCCAGGCCTTCGTCGCCCGGGTGGGTCAGCGCCTGATCGAGGAGGCCGAGTACACCGGCTTCGAGTACCGGTTCACTGCCCTGGACGCCCCCGAGGTGAACGCCTTTGCCCTTCCCGGCGGGTTCATCTACGTCACCCGCGGGCTCCTGGCCGAGGCCAACAGCGAAGCGGAACTGGCGACCGTCGTCGGCCACGAGATCGGCCACGTCACCTCCCACCACGCCGCCAAGCAACTGACCCGGGCCTTCGGCCTGCAGTTCCTCACCCTGGGTCTGATCGCCTTGAGCCCGGGCGGCCGGGAGCACGCGGGCAACTGGGCCACGCTCTCCGGCGAGCTCTTCCGTCGCATCCTGCTGGGCTACGGCAGGGAGGCCGAACTCGAGTCGGACGAAAAGGGGATCCGGTACGCCTTCCGGGCCGGCTACGACGCGCGGGAGATGGTGAAGTTCTTCCGGGTCCTCCAGCTCAAGGCGCGTCTCGCCGGGGTGGGCTACCACGCCTTCGACGCCACGCACCCCGACACCATCGAGCGGATTGACCGGGCCCGGGTTCTCGGTGGGGTACTCGGGCCCGGGGGGGGCGCCGAGTTGCGCGTTGCGGCGGACGACTACAAGGCCCGCCTGGAGGACCTCCCCTATGGGCAGAGGGGAGCTGGCAAGCGACTCCGGATCCACGTGGTCGTGGCGGGGGAGACGCTCCCCGCCATCGTGCGGCACGTGTACGGCAGCGAGGCCCGCGCCTACGAGGTGGCCCTGCTGAACGGGCTGCGGAGCGAGGATGCACTCCTCACCCCGGGCCAGCGGCTGAAGCTCGTCGTGGACGGAGGACCCGGCAGGAGCCTCCGTCTGGAGCCCGGGGTGCCCGAGGCGGTCCGCTAGGCCGGGCCGCGGCGGACCGGGCCGGCTCTCGGCTCCGGTTTCGGCTGTCCCCCCGCCCCCCGGGCAGGTCGGGCCCCTCTTCTCAGGGCCGCCGTGTCCCCGCAGGTCCCGATCTCCCGCAAGGAATCCGCAACATCCTCGACCCGGCCGACCATCGCCGGGTTCGGGGGCGGCTCCCCACCGGGGAGCGGTCGGCATCCGAGCCCACCGGCCCTTCCGGGACCGGAGCGGGCCCCTCCTTAAGGAGGGCCGGAGAGGCGGTGCTGTGATGCGCGCGCGACGCCTTCCGTCCGCACATCCATGAACCGGAAGCGATTTGCCCGACTGGCGACCGAGGTCCTAGAGAGCCTCCCCGAAGAGTTCCGGGCGAGGATCACCAACGTGGAGGTGGTCATCGCCGACTGGCCCACCCCGGAGGACCTGGAGGAGGCCGGCCTGAGCCCTGAGGATACCCTCTTCGGCCTGTACCAGGGGACCCCCCTCCCCGAGCGGGGGATAGAGGCCCCCCCCCTCTTCCCGGATAGGATCACCATCTTCCAGGGTCCACTGGAGGAGTGGTGCGAGAGCGAGGCCGAGATCCGGGAGGAGGTTAGGACCACCGTGATCCACGAGATCGCCCACCACTTCGGCATCGAAGAGGATCGCCTGACCGAGCTGGGCTGGGCCTGATGGAGAGGCGCCCCGCCACCCGCGAGCCGTGCTCGGCCTAGCGCAGGGGCGCGGCAGCGATGTACCCGAAAGGAGGGATGGGGATGGTCCGGGGGTACGTGCTGGTCCGTCTGGTGCCGGGATTCGAGGCCAACGTCATCAACCAGATCAGCGTCATCCCGGGGGTCGGCGACATCATCCTGGTGTTCGGCCGATGGGACGCCCTGGTGCGAGTCGAATCCAACACGCTGCACGCTCTCTCCCGCCTCGTGGTGAGTCAGATCCGGGGGGTTCAGGGGGTGCAGGCGACCGAGACCTTGGTCCAGGCAGAGCTCTAGCCCGGTATGGCCTGCTCATCCTCCGGGCGCGTGGGGCCGGCCGCGCGGGCGCGGCGGATCGCGTGCGCCATCCGGGATGGGCTGAGGGAGCGCGGCGAGACCCTTGCCCTGACGATGGAGCCCGGTATAATAGCGCGACCATGCTCCGCCAGGACCCGGTGCCCCCTCCGGGCTCCCCGCACGGCACGGCTGTCCGCTGCGACCGCTGCGGGACGGCGATGGTGGAGCATCACTGCAAGCTCCAGTGTCCCCGCTGCGGCTTTACCCGAGACTGCTCGGACCCCTGACGGCGCCCCCGCCCCCACGACCCCCAGCGCCCGTGCCTCCTGGTGGCGAGGTTCGCCTCAAGTTTGCCGCGCGTTCGGGATGCGGGGGGCTGCGCTTCAGTGAGGGACTCGCGGGCGCGCGACCCCAACGCTGCGTGGAGAGCCGTGAGGGCGGGGGAGTGGCAGGGCGAAGCGGGTGGTCGGGGCCGCGTGGGGGCGGGTGCGCCAGGGGCGCAGGCGAATTCAGAGGGTGTTCAGGCAGTCGGTGAATTCGTCCACCATGCTAGCGTGGTGGAATTTCGTCGCCTGCGCGATCCCCTGCCGGTAGGCGGCCCGGGCCGCCTCCCGCTCGCCGAGGCGCTCGTGGGCCTGGGCGAGGAGCCGGTAGGCGGACCCCTCGTCTTCCTGCCGGGCGAGGTAGCCGGTGAGTGCCGCGATGGCGTCGGCGTAGCGGCCGGCCTTGAAGTACTCGTTGCCCAGCATGAAGTGGACCATGGCGTCGTCGGGTCTCTTGGCCCGCATGCCTTCCAGGATTGCGACCCGGTCCATGGCTCGTCCCTCGACTGGAGCCGTTCGGTGGCAGCACTTGTCTCCTAGGATACGCCCGCGGGGCGGCGAGTCAAGGCCGGACGGCGGGGAGCAAAGGGGCGGGCGATGACGGCAGGCACGGGGAGACGCCGGCAACGGTCCGGGCGCGGGCCTGGGACTTCCCTTTCCGCATCGGCCGTGAGAGGATAGGGCCGCGTCTGTCGCGCGGCCGGATGTCGGAGAAGAGATCACGGGGGCGGAGATGTCCTTCTGGCCGGGTGCAAAGCGGAAGGAGGTCGTGACTCCGGGGACGGACCGGCTTCCCCGGGGCCAGCGGGTCACGCGCGACTGGCCCGTGCTGCACGCCGGGACCATCCCCCGCTTCTCCGAGGCGGCCTGGGACTTCCGGGTCTTCGGCCTGGTCGAGCACCCGCTCCGCTTCACCTGGCGGGAGTTCCAGGCGCTTCCCCGCGTCCAGGTCGTCTCGGACATTCACTGCGTGACCACCTGGAGTCGCTTCGACAACCGGTGGGAGGGGGTTGCTGCCCGGGAGGTGCTCCGCCGGGCGGCTCCGCGGCCGGAGGCGCGCTTCGTCATTGTCCATGCCGAGCAGGGCTACACCGCCAACCTCCCCCTGGAGGCCCTGCTCGACGAGGACGTCCTCTTCGCCGATACCCACGACGGCAAGCCGCTCGTGCCGGAGCATGGCTACCCTCTCCGTCTGGTGGTTCCGAAGCGCTACTTCTGGAAAAGCGCCAAGTGGGTCTGGGGCATGGAGATGACCGCCGAGGATCGGCGCGGATTCTGGGAGGTCCGGGGCTACAACAATAGCGCGGACCCGTGGCGGGAGGAGCGGTACTGGTAGGACGTGGGAGGCCGGCCCAGGATGCC
>JAHFDC010000078.1 GCA_023249205.1 Candidatus Methylomirabilota bacterium | reverse complement strand
CTGGCGAACAAACTCAAGGCATACGCGCTGCAAGATCAGGGGCTGGACACCGTGGAAGCGAACGAGCGGCTCGGCTTCCAGGCGGACCCGCGCGAGTACGGCATCGGCGCCCAGATCCTGGTGGACCTGGGCTGCGGCAAGATCCGCCTCCTCACCAACAACCCCCGCAAGATCGTGGGCCTGGAGGGGTACGGGCTCAGCATTGTGGAGCGGGTGCCCCTCACGATCCCCCCCACGCCCGAGAATTGGCAGTACCTGCACACGAAGCAGGAGAAGCTCGGCCACCTGCTCCAGTCCCTGAGCGAGGGCGACGCATGAAGCCCGATCTCCCCGCCCCCGCCCGCGCCGCCCTGGACGCCAGGGGTCTCCGCTTCGGGATCGTGGTGAGCCGCTTCAACGAGGGGATCACAGCACGCCTCTATGCCGGGGCCCTGGAGGCGCTCACCAAGTACGGGGCGGAGCCAGGGCAGGTGGAGGCGGTCCAGGTGCCGGGGGCCTTCGAGTTACCGGTAGCCTCCCTCAGGCTGGCCAAGAGCGGCCGGGTGGACGCGATCATCGCCCTCGGGGCCGTGATCCGGGGGGAGACTCCCCACTTCCAGTTCGTGGCGGAGGCCGCGACAGCCGGAGTGACAGAAGTGGCCCTGGCGACAGGCGTGCCGGTGGCCTTCGGCGTCCTCACCTGTGATACCCTAGAGCAGGCGGAGGCGCGGGCGGGGGCCGGGGCGGCCAACAAGGGCTACGAGGCGGCCTGCGCCGCCCTGGAGATGGCGCGGCTCTTCAGCGAGCGCCTCGCGCCCTGAGGGAGCCATGGGCCGGCGACGGAAAGCACGGGAGTGCGCTCTGCTGATCCTGTTCCAGCGGGAGTTCCGGCGGGAATCGCCGGAGCGGCTCTGCGCCCAGTTCTGGGAGGAGCACCCCGTTCCCGAGGACGGCCGGCAGTACGCGGAGGCCCTGGTGCGGGGGGTGGCGGAGCACGGCCCGATCATTGACGCCGCCATCGGGGAGGTGGCCGAGCACTGGGCGTTCGAGCGCCTCGCCCTGGTGGACCGGAACATCCTTCGGCTGGCCGCCTACGAGCTCCTCTTCCGCGAGGACATCCCCCCGAAGGTGGCGATCAACGAGGCCATCGAGCTGGCCAAGGCGTACGGGGGGGACGAATCGAGCCGCTTCGTGAACGCCCTGCTGGACGCGCTGCGGACGCGGCCCCGCCCCGCCGCAGGGGAGGTCAGGACTCCATGACGACCCTCCTGGTCGCCGAGCCGCTGGAGACCCTCCGGGCCGACCTCCTGGTCTTCTGCCACTTCGAGGACATCCCGGTTCCCCGGGGATCCCTCGCCCTCGTGGACTGGGCCCTGAACGCCGCCGTCTCGCGCCTGAGCCTGACGGGTCGCTTCGCCGGCGCTCGGGGCACCACCGCGCTTCTGAACGCAGCCGGCAAGTTTCCCACGGAGCGGATCGCCCTCGTGGGGGGGGGCCGGGCGGATACGTTCACCCCCGGCGCCCTCAGGGAGGCCGGGCGGACAGCAGCGGGCCTGGCCAAGGGCCTTCGCTGCCAGGAGGTCGCCGTGGGGCTCCCCTTTCACGCCCTGTCCGGGAGCGATCCCGCCGCGTTGGCCGCGGCCTTCGAGGAAGGCTTCGCCGCCCGCCCGATGTCCCTCCGCTTCCTGAACCCGACCGTCGGCCCCTAGAAAAAACGCCCGGCCCTCCGGCCGGGCGCATCGCGACCGCCCCGCTCTCCTACGAGTCCGCCTTCCGGAATATCAGCGTCGCGTTCGTCCCCCCGAACCCGAAGGAGTTGGAGAGGGCGATGCGGATCGGTGCCTCCCGGGCCTTGTTGGGCACGTAGTCCAGGTCGCACTCCGGATCCGGGGTCTCGTAATTGATGGTGGGCGCGAGGAGGCCGTGCTTCAGGGCGAGAACGGTGGCCACGGCCTCGACCCCGCCGGCCGCCCCCAGCAGGTGCCCGGTCATGGACTTCGTGCTGCTGATGGACAGCCGCGAGGCGTGCCCTCCGAAGAGCCGCTTGATGGCCTGGGTCTCGTTCCGGTCGTTGTAGGGCGTGGAGGTCCCGTGGGCGTTGATGTAGTCCACCTCCTCCGGCCGGATCCCCCTGTCCTGCAGCGCGGCCTGCATCGAGCGGAGCGCGCCGTCCCCTTCCGGGGCGGGGGCGGTGATGTGATGCGCATCCCCCGACATCCCGTAGCCGACGATCTCGGCCAGGATCGGTGCCCCCCGCTTGACCGCCGTCTCGAGGGCCTCCAGGATCAGGACGCCCGCCCCCTCTCCCATGACGAACCCGTCCCGGTCCCTGTCGAAGGGGCGGCTGGCCCGGGCCGGCTCGTCGTTGCGGGTGGAAAGGGCCTTCATGGAGGCGAACCCCGCGATCGTGAGAGGGACGATCACCGCTTCCGTCCCGCCGGCGATCATCGCGTCCGCCTCCCCCCGCTCGATGATCCGGAGGGAGTCGCCGATCGCGTGGTTCCCGGTCGCGCAGGCCGTGGAGACGCAGGAGTTGGGCCCCCTGGCCCCGTGGATCATCGAGATCCAGCCGGAAGCCAAGTTCGTGATGATGCCCGGGATGAAGAAGGGACTCACCCGGCCGGGGCCCCGCTCCAGCATCCTCTTCTGCTCCTCCAGCAGCAACGGGATGCCGCCCATCCCGGTCCCGATGGAAACCCCGATCCGGTCCCGGTTCTCTTCCGTGGCCTTGAGCGCGGCCCCCTCGACCGCCATCGCCGCCGCGGCAATCGCGTACTGGATAAAGGTGTCCATCTTCCGGGCTTCCTTCTTCTCCACCCAGTTGAGGGGGTCGAAGCCCTTCACCTCTGCGGCGATCTGGCAGTCGAACCCGGTCGGATCGAACTTGGTGATTCGGGTAGCGCCCGAGATCCCGGCCTTGAGGGCTTCCCAGAAGGCCTCTACCCCGATCCCGATCGGAGAGACTGCCCCAAGGCCCGTGACCACCACCCGTCGCCTCACGCTCATGCTCCCCTCAGGCGTCCCGCCCCGCCCGGCCTCCGCAGACTGCCGGGCGGAGAGCACGCCGTGCCGCCCTACACCCGATCCTTGATGTACTGGACCGCGTCCCCGACCGTCAGGATTTTCTCTGCCTCCTCATCGGGGATCTCCAGACCGAACTCCTCCTCGAGGGCCATCACCAGCTCGACCGTGTCCAGCGAATCCGCGCCCAAGTCCTCGATGAACTTCGCTTCGGGCAGGACCTGCGACTCCTCCACCCCGAGTTGCTCCACGATGATCTTGTTGACCTTCTGCTCCACAGCCACGGTGTCCCTCACCTCCTCCCGGGGGGATCGGCCCGCCCCGCCGTGTTCACATCCAGAGTCCGCCGCTGACGTGGATCACCTGCCCGGTGATGTACGCCGCCGCATCAGCGGCGAGGAATGCGACGACCTCTGCCACCTCTCCAGGGGTGCCGAACCGCCCCTGAGGGATCTGGCCCAGGTATGCCTCCCGCACCGCGGGGGGGAGGCCAGCCGTCATCTCCGTTTCGATGAACCCCGGGGCCACGGCGTTCACCGTGATCCCCCGGGAGGCCACCTCCCGCGCGGTCGCCTTGGTGAGGCCGATGAGGCCGGCCTTCGCCGCCACGTAATTCGCCTGCCCCGCGTTCCCCATCACCCCCACCACGGAGGTCACGTTGATGATCCGCCCCGCGCGCTGCTTCACCATGGCGCGGAGCGCCGCCCGCGTGCAGTGGAAGGCCCCCGTCAGGTTCACCGCCAGGACCGCCTGCCAGTCCTCGTCTTTCATGCGGAGCAGCAGACCGTCCCGGGCGATCCCGGCGTTGTTGACCAGGATGTCGAGCCGGCCGAACTGCCCAAGGCAACCCTCCACCAGCCGGTCGGCGTCGGCGCCCCGGCTCACGTCGGCGGCCATCGCCGTCACCTTGACTCCCTTGGCCGCCAAGGCCGCCGCCGCCCGCTCGACTGCGGCGCCATCCCGAGCGCAGAGGAGCAGCCTCGCCCCCGATGCCGCCAGCCGCTCGGCCACGGCGTAGCCGATCCCCCGGCTGGCCCCGGTAACGATCCCGGCGCGCCCCTCCAGGCTCATCCGCCCGCCAGGGCGGAGACGGCCGCCTCCAGGCCGGCCATGTCCTCCACCGGCAGCGTCCGGGCGGCCGGCGCGATCCGCCGGATCAGACCAGTGAGGACCTTCCCCGGCCCTACCTCTACAAAGGTGTCCACACCCTCGCGGAGGAGGCGCTCGACCCCCTCCACCCACCGGATCGGGGCCGCCACCTGCCGCACCAGGGCCTCGGCCACCTCCGCCGCCGTCCGGACGGGGGCGGCATCCACATTGGTCACGCAGGGAACCCGGAGGTCTCGGAAGCGCACCGTCGCCAGGACCTCTCGCAGCCGCTCCGCCGCCGGCCGCATCAGGCGGCAGTGAAACGGGGCGCTGACCGGGAGGGGGACGACCCGCTTGGCTCCTTTCGCCTTGGCGATCCCGGTCGCGCGCTCGACGGCAGCCCGCTCTCCCGCGATCACAACCTGCTCGGGGGCGTTCAGGTTGGCCACCTCCACCACCCCGGCGCCGGCCGCCTCGCGGCAGACCGCCTCCACCGCCTCCACCGGGAGGCCGATCACGGCCGCCATCGCCCCAGCGCCGGCGGGGACCGCCTCCTGCATGAATTCCCCCCGCTTCCGCACGATGCGCACCGCAGCCGAGAAGTCCAGACCCCCGGCGCAGACCAGCGCGCTGTACTCCCCCAGGCTGTGGCCGGCCACGAAATCCGGCTTGATCCCCCGCTCCTCCAGGCCGGCCAGCGCCGCCATGCTCGCGGTGAGGATCGCCGGCTGCGTGTTGCCCGTGAGAGCCAGCGCATCCTCGGGCCCGGTGAAGCAGAGCCGTGCCACGTCCAGCCCCAGGGCGTCACTCGCCACCTTGAAGCGGGCGGCCGCCTCCGGGAAGGTTTCTACGAAGGCGCGGCCCATCCCCACGGTCTGGGAGCCCTGGCCCGGGAACACGAATGCTATGCGGCCCGCCACCCGCCCCCCTACCAAGTCAGGACGGCCGACCCCCAGGTGAGGCCAGCACCGAAGGCCGCCAAGAGGAGCGTCATCCCCGGCTGGACCCGCCCGGCCCGGACCGCCTCGTCCAGGGCGAGCGGGATGGAGGCAGCAGAAGTGTTCCCAAATTTGTCGATGTTGAGGACGAGCCTCTCCGCGGGGAAGTGGAGCCGCTCGGCCAGGGCCCGGACGATCCGCTCATTGGCCTGGTGCGGAATGAAGAGGTCGATGTCCGAGATCTCCAGGTTATTGGCCTTGAGCGCGGCCATGCAGGCGTCCTCCATCGCCCGGACCGCCAGCCGGAAGACCTCGGTTCCGCTCCGCATCTGGAGGAAGTGCAGCCCTTCCCTGAGAACCTGCTCGCTCTGGGGGAAGCGGGACCCTCCCCCGGGGGCGACCAGGAGGTCCCACTCCGCCCCATCGGAGTACAGGTG